>JAMONK010000064.1 GCA_027065835.1 Thermococcus sp.
CTTCCCCCCAAACGACCTGTACCGGCGTAAATATCGCGTGATCATGACGCTGGCCAGATTTCTGCCCGAGTCCGTTGTATCCGCGGTACTGCGGCGGCGGATGGTGAGGGACGTCCTGCCGGCATCCGCCAACTGCGAGGCGGTTAGGATGTACGTGCTGGAGATGTGCGGGGGAAGGATGACGAAGGCGGACCTTTTGACGAGATACCGGTGTGTTGTTGAGGGGTTTGAATCCTGCGGGAAGAGGTGCAGGAGTAAGTTGATGCTGATTGAGTCAGACAACGACCCGATGGTGCCGCCCGAGCTTCGCGAAGAGCTGAGGGAGCTCTACAATTTCAGTGCGGTCCATACTTTCCACGGAACCGGACACTTCCCGTACCTCTGTGCCCCTGATGAGTACACCAACCTCCTGAGATCTTTTTTCGGACAGTGATTCCCAGTCAAACGTCCGTGATGATGGTATCCTTTCCTTTTCCCGAGGAGACCGCGGTTCCCTCCCCATCGAAGACCCACGCGCCTCCGGGGGGATGGCTGTTAACGATGAGAGTTGTAACGCCAAGCACTTTCACCCGCTCCGCCATCGCCTCGACGTCCTCCTCCCTGAGCTCACCGTAGTCCGGTGAGTACTCCATCGGCACGAACAGGTAGTCCGGCCTCCTCCTCCGCACCCACTTTGCTATCCGCTTGTTGTAGAGGTCGCCGCAGATGATCACCGCCACCTTTCCGAACTCCGTACTCGCGGTCCGGACGGTGTTCCCGGTGCAGAACTTCATTGGCTCCTGAAACTTTCGATGCTTGAGGAGAACCTCGCCGTTGCGGCCGATCAGGAGGGCAGAGTTGTAAACGCAGTTCCTGTATGGCTCGAGCAGACCGAAGACGACGTAAACTCCAGCTTCCTTGGCGAGCGCGCCCACCCTCCCGACTATCTCCTCGTAAAGCTCCGCCCCGCTGAAGTCCCACTCCTCAAAGCCGGTCAGGCAGTACTCCGGGAAGACGATGAAGTCGGGTTCGTGGTTCAGCGCCTCATTAAAGCGTCTCTCAAACTCCCTCCAGTTGGCCTCGAAGTCCCCAACCTCAACGTGCATCGGGATTAGCGCGACCTTCATTTCTCAACCCTCCTGAGGATGAGCAGGAACGCGTCGCACTCCCTGCTGTGGCTGACGGCCCGTCCGAGCGTCAACTCCTCCCCAACAGTCAGCCCGCAGGACCCTGCGGATCCCTTGAGTTTCCTCCTCAGGCCGTTGATGTCGAAGTCACCGACGATGATTCTGCCGCCGGGCTTCAACAGTTCAAGGGCCCTCTTGAGGAACGGCTCCGGCTCAAGATCGTGGAGGATGTAGGAGAAAACGACGATGTCAAAATCCCTGCCGACGTCATCTCTGAGAAAATCCGCGTTGATGAACCTCAGCCGTTCGCTCTCAAGCCTTCTGAGGAAGGGAAAGAAGTCCGAGGCTTTCTCGACCCCGATAACGGTTCCCCTCTCTGAGAGCGCGAGGGCAAGCAACCCGGAGCCGGAACCGACGTCGAGGATTCTCCCCTCCGCCCGCTTCACTATTTCCTCCATGGTCTTCAGCCTCAGCCCCACCTCATCCCTGTGCGCTGGGTAGAGCGCCAGTCCTGACCCTACCAGCCACTTAAACTCCTCCTCGGTTCCTCCCGCCTCTCTGAAGGCTTCGAGGGCCTTGGAATAAAAGGCCTTCACTGCTTTCATTCCCCCACCATGCATCGTATGTTTCGATCAACATAAAGTTTTTGAGAACCGGGGGTGTTAAAAGTTGGGTGCCTCGGGTGGATTTGCTCAAACACTACAGGCTCATGATGGCGCTGATGCACACCGGCTTCCTCGGGAACCTCGTCGTGATATACTACATCTCCAAAGGGCTGAGCTACGCCCAGATAGGACTCGCCACGGCCGTTACCGCGTGGGGCATAGTCCTCCTTGAAGTGCCTACAGGGATAGTCGGCGACAGGGTAAGCAGGAAGCTGAGCGTTCTAACCGGGATAACCCTGCACATCCTCGCCACGGTCATTCTCATATTCCTCAACGGCTTTGCAATGCTCCTCCTCTATTCCCTGCTGACGGCTCTGAGCGTTGCCTTCATCAGTGGAAGCCTGCAGGCGTGGCTCTTCGACACCATGAGGCACCTCGCCAGGGAGAAGGAGTTCAGGGAATTCATGAAGGGCACCAAAGCCCTGACGATTCCCCTTTCGGCCTTGACCCTTGTCATAGGCGCTTTCCTCGCCCAGTTCTACGGCTTCAGGCTCCCGTTGCTACTGTCCCTCATAGTTGAGCTTGCGATGCTCGGTCTGGCGTTTTCCATTCCCGAGTACGGCTTCGAGCCGGTTAAGGAAAACTACCGCAGGCACACCCGCCGTGCCTTCGGCGAACTCCTGAGCCGGAGAATCTTCCCGCTCGTCGCCGTTTCAATCCTCGTCTCGCTGGAGACCAACCAGTTTCAAAAGTTCTTCGAGCCGTACCTTGGGGAGGTTCTGGCGCTCTACCTCGGCACGACCCTCACCGGGACGCTGGGACTCCTCGGGATAGCCGAGATCATCGTGCGGACTCTCCCGAAGCTCGTTGGCGTCCGCATTAGGGACTCGTGGAGTCTGAAGCTCTACTCCGTTGCCCCGGTTCTCGTTCCGGTCCTAACGATACTTTCGGTCCTCATCAGAAACCCGCTCCTGATTGTGGCCCTCGGCGTCGTTGCCACAATGGTCTCGACGGCGTTTCAGTTCAACGTCTCAGTTGAGCTTCAGCACCGACTTCCAAGCGAGAAGAGGGCGACGATACTCTCGGCGGACTCGATGGTCGCGGCCCTCGTCATGGGAAGCTTTTACATAACCTACGGGTTCGCCACAAAATCTCTCGGGCTGTCCAAGGCGAGACTGCTCTTCGCCCTCGCGCTCCTCTTCCTCGGCCTTCTCATGAAGGCGCTGGAGCTCTTCGGACCGTTCAAAAACGTTATTAAGCTGGAACACATCCCACAGAGGGGATAGAGGGTAAGGATTGGGTGAAGGTTCCAAGCGGAGGTGTGTTGACATGAGAACCTACTCTTTCGGCACCGAGACTGTCCCCATTGCTCTTGCCGGCGACCTGCTCGCCGGGAGCGTTCACGACGGGAGGAACTACAAGATAATGCTCGCAAGGCTTGACGG
>JAMONK010000065.1 GCA_027065835.1 Thermococcus sp.
GATAGCGTTCCGCATAACCAGCGAGATACCCGAGGTTGGAAGGGTGCTCTACGACATCACCAACAAGCCCCCGGCGACGATTGAGTTCGAGTGAGGTGGTGGTATGATAATCATAATGGACAACGGCGGGCAGTACGTCCACAGGATTTGGAGGACCCTGAGATACCTCGGTGTCGAGGCCAAGATAATCCCCAACACGACACCGCTTGAGGAGATAAAGGCGATGAGGCCGAAGGGCATAATCTTCTCAGGCGGCCCGGACATCGAGAAGACCGGCAACTGCTCCGCCATTATGGAGCACTATGACGAGTTCAACGTCCCGATCCTTGGCATCTGCCTCGGCCACCAGCTGATAGCGAAGCACTTCAGCGGAAAGGTTGGGAAGGGCGAGAAGGCCGAATACAGCCTCGTTGAGGTGGAGATACTGGAGGAGAACGAGGTCTTCCGTGGACTTCCGAAGAGGCTCAAGGTGTGGGAGAGCCACATGGACGAGGTGAAGGAGCTTCCGGAAGGCTTCAAACTCTTGGCCAGGAGTGAGACCTGTCCGGTCGAGGCCATGAAGCACGAGAGCCTCCCCCTCTACGGCGTTCAGTTCCACCCTGAGGTCTTCCACACGGAGCACGGGGCGGATATCTACCGCAACTTCGCGGAGCTCTGCGGCGACTTATAGCCGGTTCCTCCTTCTTTTCCGTTCCTGCTCAGAAAATCCCCCGTCCACGCTATTACCCAACTAAATTGCAAAATAAAAAACTTTTTAAAGTCTATTACTTACTCTCATAGGTGATACTTTGGGGCACACTGTATACTACAGATGTCGCATCCGACGGTGGATGGACTTCAAGGCCTTTTTGAATCGGGCCTGCGGGGGGTTGGGATTGGATTTCTGTGATGAGGGAGACTCGGTTTTAATAAAACCAAAATGTCGTCTCGTGGAGCCCCTCAGACTGGAAAGAAGCGGGGGAGGGTCCGTCAAAACGAACCTCATTGAGCCGTGTCACTCACTGTATCTTCTTATCCTTCATTCGGTCGCGTCGTTCGGCTCTGTCTCCGTCTGGGAGGACTGATCCACCAGGTACACCTCAAGGATTCTCACCGGTACCGCGCCTTTGAGGGCCCGGTTTTCGATCAGGAGTTTGACTACCCGTCCAGGTTCGGCCTCTGGAACGGCATCGACCCAGTAGTAACCCGGCTTGACGTTGGCCGCCAGATCATCGTGTACGAAGATCCTTGCAGCGTCGCCCTTTACCTCCTCCACGGTTCCGTAAGTCCAGTCACGTCCGTAGCGGGATCTGAAGTAGTGCCTGAACAGGAGGATAACCCCAAGTATAACCGTCAGGTAGCCTATGTAGTAGTACACGGTCGTTGCCACACGGCGTATCATCGCATACCCGGCGAATGATGCGAAGGAGATACCTGAGATCCAGTAGTAGAACACCCTATACGGTTCTGGGTCAAGAAAGAATTCCCTGTTCCTCACGAGGATGTACCGTATGTACAAAAAATACGGTGGGGCCGTGAGGATGATCCACAGTACGTCCAGCCGTAGAAGAAGCAGGATCAGGTTCACCACCAGATAAGAAACGAAAGCAAGCTGGAGCGTCAGGCTCAAAAATTCATGAACCGTCAGATCCCGTTTTATTAACCGCTTCAAATGTTTGAAGGAGGGAGGCTCCTTTGAGGGCTTTGGGGAGACGAACTGCCGGAGCCATCGGCCGCAGGAATCCACCGACTCCCCTACACTGTACAGAGCGTCTTCGATGGACATTATTTCACCTCACCACTAGGTCGTTCGACCCGTAGGTACCGAATATTTCCTCTGCCGTCCCTTCGTCTATGTAGAAAGGCACCGTTGAAAGGTCCCCGCCGGAATAAGTGCCGTAGGAGATCCCCCAGACCTGGTATCCCTGGATCTTTTGAGCACCCTTGAAGTAGTGGGGCAGGAAGTAGTAGTCAGCGCTGCTCTCATCGTCCAGGGTGATGCCCAGGGTGTTGAACAGGTTAAAGAGCTTCTCGTCGTAATTCGCGTTGGGTATCATGAAGCTGACGAGGCCGATGGGGTAGTAGCTGCTTTCGTACTTGTAACCGAGGGCATCCTGCATTGAGTGTGCTAGCGCAACGTACGCATCGTGGTTCTGGTTGCTCCCCTCCAGGCGCTCGAAGAAGGACCATCCCCCCGAGATTGCGAAGTAGCGGTTGTCCTGGAGGCAGTTGATGAACGGCTGGAGATCGTAGGCGCGTGCCACTGCGCCCGCGGAGGATGGTTTTGTCTGGGGGGTGGACACCAATATATCCGCGCCGGAATAACTGGTGTAGGGATAGGGTGCCGCTACTATCCAGCTGAACTGGGCATTGTTGCTCTGAGTGTTGTCTATAACTGTGAGGATATCGAACTCCGGAGGGGACGTCCCTGTTAGGGTGGTCTCCGTTGAGCTTTGGACCGTTAGGTTGGGGGAGTGTGTGAAGGTTAACTCCAGCCCGCTGGTCCCCTTAACGACGTCCACCTCATAGCGGTTGGGGGTGTTTTTGTACCCCGTGCTCTGGGTGCTCCACTTAAGAGCCTTCCAGTCCTTAAGGATCACAAGCCAGTCGTTCCCACTCCCAGTCAGGTCCGGGTGTCCCGGGTTATCGTCTACAAACTGAGCCGATTGCACCACGTTTACATTGCCAACATTCTTGACAGTGGTCGTGAGGTAGTCGGGATCGAGGTACTTTCTGACGTAGATGAACTTGTATTCGCTCGGTCCTTTATAGAACTGGCCGAGTCCAATTGCTGTGTTTTTTTCTGCACCATATCCTGAATAATAGCTCACTTGTTGAGTGTTCCCACTCCACGTACCTGTGAATGGTCCCGTCGTGTTCTGGTATGTTGTGATGTCAACATAATTGTAATTAACTCGGTTATAGTCAATTGCTATCTCAACGTGAGTCCAGTAATTCTTCAGATAACCTCCACCACGTTCATAGTAATAATAACCCTCGATCCCATTGTTGAAATCGAAATCATATAAATGCCCCCGATATACTCTTGATCCATAGACATCCTCGATCCATCCAAGGGCAGTATTATCAATGTACCACCCAAAGAAAGGCTCTCCT
>JAMONK010000066.1 GCA_027065835.1 Thermococcus sp.
CGGGAATATGGAACGAGATACGAAAAGGTTCTCCCGCGGCGGAACCCGCCAAACCCCTGTGACCATTAGACCAGAAGCCGAAAACAGATCAGAGCACCAGGAATATGTAGACGAGGCCCAACAGGAAAAGAACGAGCGCGGGGACGAGCATGACCCTGTAAACCTTCCCCAGCTCCGCCCTGTAGTACTCGGCGGAGAAAACGAGGCACAGATGAACCGGACTGAAGAGCATCCCCATATAACCGCTCAAATAGGCCAGCGCCACCCATTTGAAGTCGGTAAAAAAGGGCAGCAGGAGCGGGAACGTCATACCAACGTACGCAAAGCTTATCCCAGTTATAAGGCCAACGATGAAGGGCGTGAGGACTATGACGAACACCACCGGAAAGTCAAGTCCAAGGATCGTCTTGGGAAGGGCCTCGATGGCACCCGTGACGGAGAGGAGCTCCTTGAAGTACATGACTGAGAGGAGGAGAAAAACTATCTTCGGCTGAAGGGCGTGTTTCAGCACCTCCACCTTCTTAACGTTCCCAAAGTGAGGTAGCAGAGCCGAAAGGAAACCCAGAAACGCACCGTAGACCATATCGTAACCCAGTACTATCGAGATCACTATTATGACCAGGATGGGGTACGTGCTCTTGAGGAAGAGAAGAGCCCCCCGTCTCAGATCTCCCCTATCGTTTTTCGGAGCATTTATGGGCCTCAGAAGTAGGAAGTAGCCCACGAATATCATTATAAGGGTCAGCGGGAACATTTTGCTGCTTATCTCCCGGACGGATATTCCAAGGATGGCGGAGGCTATGATTATCGCCTGGTACATCGGCCACGAATGCTCCCACACATGCCTGAACCAGTAGTTTATCAGGGTCCTGTCCTCCGGGGAGATCCCGAACTCATCCGCTACCCCATCGATCATCGGGGCCGAGACCAGGGCACCCGCGGGCATCGGCATGAGACCTATCAGCGCAGGAAGCGCCGCAAGGGAGTACTTTTCATTAGGAAACAGATCCCTAACGGCGGCCTCCATCATCTTCAGGTACCCAGTTTGGGAGAAGACGCTTGTGAGGGCCATTATGGCCGCGATGATGAGGATGAGCCTCACGGTGCTCCATGAGGTCATTGAGACATAGAGCGCCTTCAGAAGCTCCCACGGTGTTAGACCGAAGAGGACGCCCAGAAACACAGAACCGGCAAAAATGGAGACCCCTATGTTGACCTTGAGGCGAAGGAGCACCACGACGAGGGTGAAAGATAGGAGCAGGTAAGTAAGGGCGCCCATGCAGTTTCACCAGCATGATAATGTTTAGACGAGTATCGAATATGGGGTTTATAAGGTTACCCCCATGTTTACTAACAAAAAGTTAATAAAGTCTGAAGACCAAAATGTACCGGGGGTGGTGACGATGGTGAAGGCGTACATAGAGGCCAAGACAAAGGGGTTCTCAAAGGAGGAGAAGGAGAAGCGCTACAGGTACCTCGGAAAGGAGGTAATAGACGTCGGAGATCCTGGTCTGGACAGCATCCCGGAGTTCTACGGCATAGCCAACGCCATCTGGCACGACTGGAGGGAGGGCGAGATAACCACCAAGACGGCACTCGGAAGGCTGGCACTCCTCAAGCTGCTGACGTACAAGACGAAGAACAGAAAGATATCCGATATCCCGGAGGAGGACCTGGAAGAGGTGAGGAAGTTCATAGACTACGTGAGGCAGGTCATAAAGAACGAGAGCAGGAGGGCGGGGCACGATTGACGGGGCCCCACCCAAAACCTTATAAGGAAATTCCCCAACTCTGCCCGATGCCAATGAGGGGGGAGTGTTTTATCCTTCGCTTCGCCCGTTTCGAGGCTTGAATTCTGTTCTGAGTTAGTTAGTCGTGACCATCAACCCGAAAACCACAGGGAGGTTTTGATATGATAAAAGAACCAGAGCTTAGGGAGTACTCCCCAGAAAAACTTGAGGAGAAGGTCGAGCGCTTTTGGGAAGAGATGGACACCTACGAGAAGGTGAAATCCCTGCGCCAGAACGGCCCGAAGTACTACTTCCTCGACGGGCCCCCGTACGTCAGCGGTGCAATACACCTCGGAACGGCCTGGAACAAGATAATCAAGGACATGGTGATACGGTTCAGGACGATGCAAGGCTACAACGTCCGCAGACAGCCGGGCTTCGACATGCACGGCCTCCCGATAGAGGTCAAGGTCGAGCAGGCACTCGGGCTCAAGATAAAGAAGGACATAGAGACCGAGATAGGCGTCGACAACTTCATCAAGAAGTGCAAGGAGTTCGCGCTGGACAACCTCAAAGTGATGACCGGACAGTTCAGGCAGCTCGGCGTCTGGATGGACTGGGACAACCCTTACATGACGATAAAGAACGAGTACATCGAATCAGGCTGGTTCACTCTCAAGAGGGCCCACGAGAAGGGCCTGCTTGAGAAGGACAAGAGGGTTCTGCACTGGTGCCCGCGCTGTGAAACGGCTTTGGCTGAACACGAGGTCCGCGGCGAATACAAGATAAGGGAGGACCCGAGCATATACGTCAAGTTCCCGGTTGAGGGTAAGGAGAACGAGTACCTGCTCATCTGGACGACGACACCGTGGACCCTCCCGGCAAACCTCGCCGTTACGGTTCACCCCGAGTACGAGTACGCCAAGGTCAGGGTCGAGACCGAGAACGGGGAGGAGTACTGGGTAATAGCCAAGGCCCTCGTCGAGCGCGTCCTTGGTGAGGTCGGAGTTAAAGGCGAGACGGTTGAGGAGTTCAAGGGCGAGGAGCTTGAGGGAGTCCGCTACATCCACGTCCTCATGGACGAGTATCCTGCCCAGAAGGAGTTCCGCGAGCGGTATGAGTGGGCGCACAGGGTTATCCTCGGCGAGCACGTGACACTCGAGGACGGTACCGGCCTCGTCCACACCGCTCCGGGTCACGGTGAGGAGGACTACGAGGTAGGCAGAGGGTACGGCCTGCCGATCTACAGCCCGGTCGACGACGAGGGACGCTACACCGAGGGCCACTGGAAGGGAACCTACGTCAAGGACGCCGATCCGGAGATAATAGAGCACCTTCGCGAGAAAGGCTA
>JAMONK010000067.1 GCA_027065835.1 Thermococcus sp.
ACAAATACTCCGGACTCTACACCTACGACCTGAAGCCCAAAAAGGCGGTGGAAGTGTTTAAAGAACTGAGCGAGGAGCTGGGAGGTTAGGTTAATCCAGCCACCCCTCCAGGGCCCTGTTAACGAGCATTAGGAACTCCTCCTTCGTTCCACCCTTTTTGTAGAACTCGTCCAGCAGCTCCATGAAGCGTTTCTCCTTCTCCGTGAACTCCTCGCCCTTCCATCGGAAGATCCTAAAGCGCTCACCGAGGAGCTCGACCGTGTGGAAGCCACTATCTCTAGGGGTTGGTTTCAAGTTCTTCACGAGCTCGATGGTGTTTATCGTGTCGTAGCCGAGCCTCTTCCAGAAGGCCACCGCGTCCTTGTCCTGCGGCAGGACGAAGAGGTAGAGCGAGTCGTCGTGCTTCCCGACCTCCTCCTCGGCCCTCTCCACGAGCGCCCGTCCGATTCCCAGTCCCCTGAATTCCGGCCTCACGTAGATTTCCTCCACCCAGTAGCAGCCTTCGCGCGACGAGAGCCGTATGAAGCCCGCCGGTTCCTTCACGTAGGCTAGGAAGATTATGTCACCCCTCTTGAAGTAGGTTTCGGCTTCCTTTCTGTAACTCTCCTCCTCGTCCGGTCTCCAGCCCTGCTTGCCCCTGAGCTCGCGGAAGAACTCGATGTAAAGCTCTTGAAAGTCAGGGAGATTACCATCTTTAACGGGGGTAAATACCATGTGTACACCAAAGTGGGTAAAAATAAGTTCATAAAAAATTTTGCTTCAAAAATAATGGGAAAAACTCAGAGGGCGTAGGTCTGCTCCGCCCACTCGTATTCGTCGAGACCGGTATTCTCGGCCTCCTCTGGGACGCGTATTGGGGTTATCTTGTCGGTGACCCACATCAGGATGTAGGTGACGACGAAGGCGTAGATGGCACAGCCAACTGCAGCGGCGACCTGCTTAACGAAGAAGGTTGTTCCCCCGTGGATGAGCCCGTTGCTTCCAAGTATCGCCGAGCTCCCGAAGATTCCGAGGAGGATTATGCCGCTGAATCCACCGATGCCGTGAACGCCCCAGACGTCGAGGGCGTCGTCCCAGCCCCTACTGTTCTTGAAGTCAACGGCGAGGTGACATATTATGGCGGCGACGATTCCTATTATCATGGCTGCCTGTGGCGTGACGTAGCCCGCGGCGGGCGTTATCGTGGCTAGACCTGCTATTGAACCAGCCATGAAGCCGATGGCGCTCCACTTGCCGTTTCTCCAGTAGTCCCAGAACATCCAGGTGATGGCGGCGAATGCGGCTGCCTCCATCGTGTTGACGAACGCTATGTTGGTGTCAACGTCAACCCTGAGGGCGGAACCGGCGTTGAATCCGAACCAGCCAAACCACAGGAGGGCGGTGCCTATAACTATGAGCGGGAGGTTGTGGTTGCCCACCTTTATATGCTTCCTCTTTCCGAGGTAGTATATCGCCGCGAGGGCACCGAAACCGGCGCTGGTGTGGACGACGAGACCACCCGCAAAGTCCTCAACTCCCCAGCTCTGGAGGAACCCCCCGCCCCAGAGCCAGTGCGCGAAGGGGAAGTACACGAAGATGAGCCAGAGCGTGAGGAAGACTATAAACCCCTTAAAGCGCATTCTGTCGGCGAAGGCGCCGGTCATGAGAACCGGGGTGATTATCGCGAACATGAGCTGGTATATCATGAAGGTCAGCATGCTGATCTGACCGTTCCCGGGGTAGAGGGTGTTTGGCATTATGTGGTCGAGGAAGAAGTACTGAAGGTTCCCTATTACCCCTGCAACGTCCTTACCGAACGCTAGGCTGAACCCGATTATCACCCAAAGTACCGTTGTCCACCCTGCCGAGAAGAAGTTCTGCATCATCATTGTTACCGCGTTCTTCTTGTTGACCATACCCCCATAGAACAAAGCCAGACCGGGGGTCATGATAAAAACCAAGGCAGCTGCAATCAGCATAAAGCCATCGCTGGCCGGATCGAACATCTTCATCACCTCATTCAACTCGGCTGAACTTCAACCTTTTTTCGAATAATATTCGAAACAATGTGTTATTAATGCTTGTGGTTCATCCCTCTATATCAACCATAACACTGTTACATTGTGTCACATTGGTGTGTATCTTTACAAATGTAAACTATAATGTCACAATCAGTGCATTAACCATGCCCCAACGTCTCGATGTTAGGTCGTCTTATGAAGATATCATCATATGTGTGATTCACCGGGTTAGTGTGCTTATTGTTCATGAATTCCCAAAAATCAGCGACTTTTGAGGCAGAATATGCAGAAATGGGAAGTAAAAACTTAGGTGAGGGACCCATCAACGAGGCGTTTCCTGAACACGAGGACGTTGGGTTCATCGGTCTCGTCCCATAGTTCCAGGCCAATCCTCAAGAGGCCAGGCAGCACAGCTTTCATACCGCTGGGAATCATGAGGTCGAACTCTTCCTGCCTCCTTTCCATGGCAACCCATGCCATGCCGTGGAGCATCGTTCTTATGCACGCAAGCCCAACTGAGAGGGGGGTGAACGTTGTACCGTTTCGGGCGGCGAGGAACTTGAAGCCGTTGATCTCGTAGGCTTCCCCGTTCTTCCTGAGCCACCGCAGAGCCTCTTCACTCCTGTGCACGAACTTCCAGCCGAGCGGAATTGTTCCAAGTGTCAGGTCTTCCATACTCAGCTCCGTTCTCTCCGTCCTCTCGGGCTCAAAGGCGGAAACCTTTGCCCCCAGGTTGAAGAACTTCGCGGTTATTGAGAAGCCGTCCCTGCTGGCCATCGAGATACTCTCGCGGTTGAGGAAGTAGGTCGCGAACTCAAGGGCCTCAATCCTGCCTTCCCTCGCCAGCCCCTCGCCGAGCCCGAGCAGAAAGTCGTGGAGCTTCCGCCCGTAGCCCCTGCCCCGGTAGTCCGGGTGAACCCTCAGTCCCTCAAGCCAGCCCACCTTTCCCGGCAGAAGGGTCAGCTTCGCCGTGCCGACGACCTTTCCGTCCACCTCGAGCACGTAGAAGCCGCCGTCCTTAAGCCAGTCGTCGAACACCCTCGCCAGGTAATCTTCCCCGCCCCAG
>JAMONK010000068.1 GCA_027065835.1 Thermococcus sp.
TATCTTGATGGTCATTGGAGGAGGTGCTGGAAGCACCGCAGGGGGTATAAAGCTCATCCGCATTACTTTGATGTACGAGAGTCTTAAATGGACCCTGGAGCAGGCGATACTTCCCAAGGGTGCGGTCATCAAAAGGAAGGTCGGCAACTACGTCTTCACGGAGTCGGACGTCCAGGAGGTCATGGGTTTCACGATGACGTACCTCGCGATCCTCCTCCTTGGAACCGTGTACACTATGCTCCGTCTTCACGTTAAACTGGTGGATGCCTTCTTTGAGATCGCCTCCGCACAGGGCAACGTTGGATTGAGCGTTGGAATCACCTCCCCCTCCCTCCCCCTGGACATGAAGGTGCTTCTGATAATGCACATGTGGGTCGGGAGGCTTGAAGTATTCTCCACACTGGTTTTCATACTCAGCGTCTTCTTCCTGGCCCCGAGGGTGGTGAAGAGGAGATGAACGTTATCTCCGTGGAGGACCTGAGCTTTAAATACCGGCGGGCCAGCGATTACGCCCTCAGGGACGTGAGCTTTAAAGTTAAGAAGGGCGAGTTCCTGGGCGTGATCGGTCCAAGCGGCAGCGGTAAATCGACCCTATGCCTGACCCTCAACGGTATTATCCCGAACTCCATAAAGGGGGAGTTCAAGGGACGCGTGGTCGTTAGGGACACCAATGGGGAGGAGCTGGACACCAGGGAGACCCCCGTTTCAAGGATCTCCTCACTGGTGGGGCTTGTACTTCAAAATCCGGACAGTCAGCTGTTCAACATGACCGTTGAGGAGGAGGTTGCTTTCGGCCTGGAAAACCTGGGTCTTGATCCTAATGAAATATGGCGGCGGGTCAGATGGGCACTGGAGGTCTCGGGGCTTAGAGGGCTTGAAAATGAGTTCCCGCCGAACCTCAGTGGGGGTCAGAAACAGAGGCTTGCAATAGCCGCGGCTTTCGCTATGAGGCCGCAGGTACTCGTTCTGGATGAGCCAACTTCGCAGCTTGATCCTCTGGGCAAGGATGAAGTGCTGGGTCTTCTCTCGCTTTTGAGGAGGGAGTACGGGATAACCATCGTCCTTGTGGAACACCACACCGATTACATTCTCAGGCACGCCGACCGGGTTCTTGTGATGGACGCGGGTAGGGTGGTATTTGAAGGGACGCCAGCTGAAGTCGTGGAGGAGGTCGAACTCCTGAAGAAGCTAGGCGTCAAAATCCCGGTAAGTCTGGAGGTATCGCATGAGCTCAGGAAGAGGGGGAAGCTCAAAAGGCTTTTTATCAATCCGGAGGAGCTCCTTTCCGAGCTAAAATCTTCCTGAGACTGAAACCGCTCCCCTCCACCTCCTGCCGGATTGAGTACAGCTTCATCCCAAGCTCAACACGGGTTTCATCGTCATCGATGCCCTCGGCCAGCTTCATGGCCGCATCCAGGAGTTCAAGTGCTTTCTTCCTGTCCCGACTGGCCTCAAGCTCGGCTATGTTTGCCAGTGCCATCGCCCTGTGGAACGGGCTTGATATGTGTTTGATTATCGCCGTGGCCCTCTCAACGTCACCCTCCCTGTAGAACATCTCCGCCAGCTCCGAGAGAACGACATCGAGCTTGCGCCCCTCCCGCACCATCTTCATGGCGTAGCCCGCCTTGTTCAACAGGCCGCTGTGTATCAATCCCCTCAGGATGTCCCTCAGTAGGTCGCCTTCCCCTCCGGCGAGGTTGATCGCCGTGCGCAGTGCTATGTCAGCGTTGAGTTCGTCGTCTAGTGAGTAGAGTACTATCGCTAGGTCGGCCAGTAAAAGAGCCTTAAACCTGCTGTTGAATATGCCGTTTATAAAGGGTATCAGCTCCTTGACGGTTGCCTGGAGATTCTTGGCTTCTTCAGGGGATAGACCCGCATTTAGCCTCTTTCTGATCGCCCCGAGCACCATCCTCAGTGCGAGGTACACGTTGGCCTCCTTTTCCAGGCCGTTGATGGCATCAATGGCGGATAGGACGTCCCCCGAACTTAGGTATCCCTCTATATCCTCAAGTACCTCTATCTCCGATTTTTCCCTTTCACGTCTCAGTGGTTTGAAGAACTCATCCAGTTTTCCCATGGCTCCCATCCTTTTCGAGCAGGAGTTCCAGGTACGACCTCCTCTCAAACCGCTTAACCCCTAGGTCCCCCAGCACCTCCCTGAGGAACGATACCTTCCGGGGCACTTCTTCCTCTCTCTCGGCGAACGTCTCAATCTCCACGAACTTCCCGATGCCGGAGACCTCATCGAGCGCTATCACAACACCTTTGTCGACGTAGTACTTCTCCCTAACTTTGTCAAGGGTCAGGACTTCGCTGAACCCCAGGTTCCTGAGTATCTCGGCGTGCTTGTCCGGGTCATTTATTGGGACCTCTATCTCCACACGGCTCTTGGAATGCTGGTCGATCTTCGGCCCCTTGTAAGTTAAGAACGCCTCAAAATGGCCGTTGAAGCGTCGGATTCTTATCCGAAGGGCCTCATCCGTGCTTGAGAAGTCCCTGCACGGGTGGGCGTAGTACGTGTCCTCGTGGTACTCTTTTCTTATCAGCTGGAAATTCTTTCTGACCCTTTTAAACACCTCATCATCCGCGTACCCCTTTATCTCTACTTCGATCATAGGAACACCTCCATATTCCGTTTTAACCTTCTAAAACAGCTCCCGCAGTAGTGGGGCTCTTTCATGTCGGTATCGAGGACTGAGTTTGAGAAGTGCATCACGCAACGAGCGTTCGAACAATGCTGCAGCCCAAAAACATGCCCCAACTCATGCATGGCCTCCTTTATGGTCCTCTCCTTTAGAACCTCCTCGTTTGGCGCTTTGCCGTAGAACTCCGGCCTGAGGCGGAAGGTCGATATGACCGCGGTCCTCAGGCTGGGGTGGGCCAGGCCAAAGATGAAGTTCAGCCCCTCCTCGTAGAGGTCAAGTGACGTCACCCCCAGGGCTGCGGTACCTTTCATCTCTCTCCTTACATCGGCCAGGGTAAAGAGGAAGCGCCTTCCCAGGTACTGACCCCTGGTGCCGTTAAACGCTCCTACGAACTCCTCTTCGGGGAGGGACCTTAAGACGCTGACCCTCTGGCCAAACCTGGAGTAATACGACTCAATGAACGCTGAAACCGCCTCCATCAAATCCTCGTTGACGTCCCCTATGGGGATGACCAGTATCACTTTCCGGCCTCCCGAAAGAACTTGAGGAGAGGATCAACCCCCGTGTTCCCGGAGGCTGTCCCGCGGTCCACCTGGTAGTGACCGTACATCGGGGCTTTTCCCAGTATGACCCGGGGTGACGTTTTACGGAAGATCCCCTCAGAACGTGATGTTGCTATGTCTATGAGCCCGGTACTTTCGTCGATGTACCCCGCGTCCACGGCCCGCACCGAATATAAGCTGGGAGCAAAACAAAATAAAGTTTTCGCGAAAAAAGGGGAGAATAGGAACGTGTTGCACGGATCGGACCCACGATTGGGACGTGGCTCACGGGGTGAGGTCCATCGGGCGGAGCTCTTCAAGGAAGTGCCTGGCGAACTCGATGGTCTTCTCGACGTCCCTGAGGTCTGCCGTCTCGACCTGGCTGTGCATGTAGCGTATCGGGACGCTCAGGACGGCGGTCGCGACTCCCTCGCGGTTTATCTGCATGATATTGGCGTCGGTTCCGGTCGGCCTCGGGCTGGCCTCGACCTGGAGCTCTATGCCGTACTTCTCCGCAACCTCATCGGCAAAGGCGCGAACCTTGGGGTTGATGTTCGGGCCGACGTCCATAACCGGCCCGCCGCCGAGCTTTGGTACGATCTTCCCCTTATCGGCGACCTGCTTGGCGAAGGTGACGTCCATAGCTATCCCTATCTCAGGCTCTATGGCGTAGCTCGCGACCCTCGCACCGCGGAGGCCCACTTCCTCCTGGACGCTACCGACGAAGTATATGTCCGCTTCATGGCTCTCGATGCGCCTGGCGGCCTCTATCAGGGTGTAAAGGCAGATACGGTCGTCCAGATATGGGCTGGCAATGCGGTTCTCGTTGAGCTGGACGAAAGCTGGAGCGAACTCGCCGACGGTTCCGACGCGGAAGCCCATCTCCTCGGCTTCCTCCTTGCCATCCGCGCCAACGTCAACGACTATCGTGTCCCAATCTGCGGCCTTCTTTCTGTCCTCCGGCTTCTGGATGTGCGGGGGTATATGGCCGACGACACCGTAGCGCTCACCCTTCTCCGTGAAGAACCGCACCTTCTGGGCGACAAGGGTTCTTGGGTCAACGCCACCGATGGGAACGAGGTGGAGGTAACCCTCCTTGTCTATGTGGTTTACCATGACGCCTATCTTGTCCATGTGGGCGGCTATCATTACCTTCGGTCCGTTGCCCTTCTTGTGGGCTACGACGTTGCCGAGCTTATCAACGTAAACCTCGTCCACGTAGTCCTTTAAGGCCTCAATAACGACGTCCCGTATTCCGAGAAACTCGTACCCAGAAACGCCTGGGGCTTCAACGACTTTTTTGAGCAGTTCCATATTCACCATGGCTCTCGCCTCCTTTAGATTTCAGTCTCAATGTACAGTTACACCCTTAAAAGGTTTGCTGGGTCACGGCCTTCATCGAAAACAGCCTAAAAAGTTGAACGAAGACGTTCTGCTAAAAAAGAAAGGTCATCCAAGCCGTATCTGCAGGTAGGCTTCCTCACCGGGCTCCAGGTTCTCGATCTCCCACACAACCCTTCCGTCGTTGATGGAGACGTTGCCCTTGGTGGCCTTGGCCTCCACCGCACTTATCCCCTTCTCGTACCTGAAGTTCTCAAGACCCCTGAGGCGGGGGGAGCGCACCTTCACAAAATAGTGACGATCGAGCTCTTCCTCGTGAACCGTGGGCATGAAGAACGCCACGTAGGATGTCCCTGCCAGTATTACTGCTGAGATGATCAGCAGGAGGCCCAGGTACCCCATACCGCTTCGTCCGCTTTTCTGGGGGCTCGTTGAGGGTAGGGTGACGTTGGGAGTTGGCTGCGGGGTGCTGCTGGTTGGTGTGGGCGATGGAGTGGACGTGACCGGGGGTCTGGCGTTGAACGTCGTGTGGGTGCTCAGGTACTGGGTGCTCTCCGCCGAGATAAGCAGACTGCCGTAACCGACGCTGGTGAGGTCTATAACGGCTTCACCGCTGGAGTTTGTTACAGCGTAGCTTTTTCCAAGCGGGCCGGACACGGTGACTGTTATGTTGGGAACGGGCTTTTCGGGTCCCCTCACCCTAACCCAGAGTTCTTTCCCGTTCTGACCGACGTCCAGGGCCAGCTGACGGACGGGGATCACGTCCGTGACCACTTTCCCATCGAGGTTGATGGTCAGCTGGTAAAGCCCGGCCGTCTCCACCGGGTACGTAACGGTCCCGTCCGGGGCCGTCACAAGGATTGAAGATTCTCCACTGCCGGCACGGGCCACTTTAACGGTTATCCCCCCAACGCCGTTGCCGTTTTTGTCAGTCACCATAACATGGATGGCGCCGTTTTCAAAGTACGCCCGATAGTTCAGCTGCCTCTGGTACACGAGGAAGTCGGTGGTGGTGCTTTTGGAGTGGCCGCCGAAGTTCGCCCATAGGCGCAGGGTGTAGTGCCCAACGGCCGGCTTCCTCAAATTGAGGGTCTTGTACCAACTCTCCCCCGGACGGAGGAATATCACGGTTTCAACGCTCTGAAGGACCGTGCCGTTCAGGTACAGGGTGTAGCCTATGCGCCCTATCACCACGCCGTTTGACCTTGAGGTTATCCTCAGGAGGGCGGTGACGTTGTTGCCGTATATGTACCGTTTTCCAACGTCTATCGAAAGATCAAAGTTCACGTACGTCCCCACGTGGAGCGTGACCTCCGTTTCCGAGTAGCTGGCGTTGCTCTGGGCGACCAGCTTCAGTGTGTAGTCTCCGGGGCTCACGGGGTTTAAGTTGGATATCTGGACGGTTATGGTGCCCGTTACACTTTCATTGGGTCTTATCGGCCCGGGGATTATCTTTGTCTCGTAGAGAAACCCCTCTGAGGGTCCAGTAACGTACACGGTGATGTTGGAGACGTTTGTGTTGCCGAGGTTTATGAGCTGGAAAGGAATCTTCACAACGTCCCCTGGATTTCCGGAGACTTTATCGGTAAGGGCCTTTATTACGATCGGTGACTGAGCCGCCGTTCCGGGCAAGAAAAGCGGAATCAGCAGGAGGATTATTATCACGGCCTTAACCTTCACGGTTTATCACCCCATCGAGGGAGGTCTGGAGGCCTATCACCTCCTCGAACCTCCGGTATTTCTTGTCTCTGACGTCGAGCTTATAGTTTTTGCCTCCGTTGGAGAGGTCCTCGGGATAGAAAAACCTCCATCCCCTGCCTACGAACTTAACCGCTATAACTGCCTTTCCGCCGAAGAGCCCTGCGAAGGAGGTCAGCTTCTCGTAGTCCTCCCTTGAGAAATAGAGCCGGTCTTCGTGGGTGCTCTTGACCTCTATACAGAGGTACCGTCCCCTCCTCCCTGCGATTATGTCTACCTTTTTACTGCCGGCGGATCTGATCACGGCAAACCCCTCTTTTTCCAGCATTTTAATCAGTTCCCGTTCAAAACTGGCGCCCCTTCTGTACCTCATCCAGTTCCCTCACACTATCTTGTCCGGTTAGGTTTATAAGTTCTGTCGGAAAGTTACCCCCGGTGATGAACATGGCGGTATACGCGCTTGACGATAAAAAACCTGAGATTCACGAGAGTGCTTACGTTGATGAGCTGGCTTCAATAATAGGCGACGTCGTCCTTGAGGAGAAGACGAGCGTCTGGCCAAGCGCCGTTCTTAGGGGGGACATAGAGCGAATCTACATCGGCTGCTGTTCGAACGTCCAGGACAACGTCAGCATACACACCTCACACGGCCAGCCCACCATCGTTGGTAAGTACGTTACCATCGGGCACAACGCGGTCGTTCACGGTGCCCAAATCGGTGACTACACCATCATAGGCATGGGGGCGATAATCCTCGACGGGGCCAGGATAGGCAGGCACGTCGTGATCGGTGCCGGGGCCCTCGTTCCGCCGGGCAAGGAGATACCCGATTACAGCCTCGTCGTCGGGGTTCCCGGCAAGGTCGTCAGGCAGCTCAGCGAGGAGGAGATTGAGTGGACGAAGAGGAACGCCGAGATCTACATGGAGCTCGCCGAGAAGCACCTTGCGGCGAGGAGAAGACTCTGAGTGATGGATGATGTTTTACAGGATCGTTTCCAAAATCCCCCATATCCTATTTAAACCCCTTTACGACGTTTACGAGGACTACCTCCTGGGTAAGGTGAAATCCGGAAACCTCCCCCGTCACGTCGCCATAATAATGGACGGCAACAGGAGGTGGGCCAAAAAACTTGAGAAGCCTCCGTGGTACGGTCACCTGTTCGGATCCAACAAGCTGGAGGAGATAATGGAGTGGTGCCGTGAGCTCGGGATAGGAACCCTTACCGTGTACGCTTTCTCCACAGAGAACTTTAAACGCTCCCCTGAAGAAGTTAACGCCCTGATGAACCTCTTTGAGCAGAAGTTTAAGGAACTGGTGGATGACGAGAGGATCCACAAATACGGGGTGCGGGTGAACGTACTCGGGAGGAAGGAGCTCCTGCCCGATAGAGTTAGAAAAGCCGCGGAGGATGCTGAGAGGGCCACCAGGAAGTACTCCAACTACACCCTTAACATAGCACTGGCGTACGGTGGCAGGAGTGAGATAACGGACGCCATCAGGGACATCGTTCAAGACGTTCTGGGCGGCAGGCTGAGACCGGAGGACGTGGACGAGGATCTCGTCAAGAGGTACCTGTACTACCCGGGCATGCCGGACCCGGATATAGTGATACGAACGGGCGGCGAGATCCGTATAAGCAATTTCCTTCTGTACCAGATCGCGTACAGTGAGCTTTTCTTTGTAGATGTCTACTTCCCTGAGTTCAGAAAAATAGATTTCTTGAGGATAATCAGGGAGTACCAGAGAAGGCAGCGCCGTTTTGGACGTTAGGGGCTTGGGGGCCCTTTTAAACTTTTCCGCTAAGATTTATTAAGTTCGTCGTTAACCCTTCAGTGGTGGTGTTCGATGAGATACGAGGAGCTTGCCCCGCGGATAAAGAGGGTGTACGCTCAGGTGAGGTACCTGGACGATTATCACTGGGAGCTCAGGGATGACCGCATACTTGGCGTCCATAAGAAGAGCAACGTAAACGTCGTTATAGACGTCGCCGACAACAAGGAGCATGCCGAAAAGCTGGCCAGTAACGACGTGGACGGCATTCACATCATAGCGGTTCCGGATAAGAGCGTATTTTACGTCCACAACGGCGCCTTCATACTCACATATCGCTACATCAAGGCTACCCTTGCCGATATAAACGACCACGTTGTGTGGAGCGGGTTTAAGGTCGTTGAGAGGGACGGGAAGCTCGTGCAGGAGGACTTCTACGAGTACCTCGGGGGCGCGCTCATAAACCACATAAAGAGCAACATGCTCGCGGGCAGGGACTACATCCTGTGGCAGTTCTACAAATGCGAGGAGTGCGGAAAGTACGTGGATATAGATGCCCTTGAGAGGCACCTCAAAGACCACGGGATCAAGCATCACGAAAAGAGTGAGGAACGCTACGAGGTCTTTGAGATCAACTTCCGGGACGGTAAGGTTTACGACAGCGTCGGAGATGAGGTTCCAAAGAGCCAGTTCAGTGAGGAGGGTCTGGAATTCCTGAACGAAGTTTTTTCGGGCTCTAGCTGAACGCTTTTACGCCTCGGGGGTGAGGGTTTAGATGAGGGCGGTCGACATATTTGAGGAAGCCCTCCTCCCGGGTTCGGTGGTCAGCGTCATCTACGATTCTTACTCGTCGGCCTGGCAGATTCCCTTCATGCTTCTGAAGAGGGAGCTTGATAGAGGATGTTTTGGTGTTATCTCCAATTACAACCTCCCGTTTTCCGGCTTGGTACGGCACGTTGGCGTGACGGGGTTTGACGTGAGGGAGGCACTGGAGGGGAACAGACTTGCCATCATCGATGCTTTCGATTCCAGGTACCAGACGGCACGGGAGAACATCCACAACGTCTTTTACCTGGACAAAGTGGAACCCGAAACCCTCAATCCAAAAATCGACCGCATATACTACGGCCCCCTGCGGGAGCTGCTCACTGGACACTGCGTCGTGCGTTTGATACACACCCTGGATGGGGCGGCGCTTCTTCTTGGTGAGGACAGCACCCTGAAACTGCTCAACCACACACTGGCGTTAAGGAGCCTCCAACTGCCTGGCTCCGTCCTCATCCTCGGACTCAACATGGACGTTGTCTCCACCAAGTTCAGGGCGTGGGTTGTGGGGATAAGCGATTACGTGCTCTTATCTGACTCGAAACTTGAGGATAACGGCATTAAGGAGAGGGTTTACCTTCTGAGGGCACCCTACAAGGATTTTGAGCCAGCGATGTACTCCCTTCACACAACCAAAAACGAGGGAATAGAGAAGCTGAAGGTGAAAAAGCTCAGCCCCTGAACTTGGGGCGTCTGCTGAGGAGCAGCGGCAGGGGCCTTGGCCTGTACGGGAAGCCCTCAATCTGACCCTTCACCTCTTTGATGAGATCCTCGAGCTGCATCTCTATCTGCCTTCCGTCGCTCCTTCTCCTGACGGTGACGGTGTTCTGCTCCTTCTCGTTCCTGCCGACGACGATTATGTAGGGAATCCACTCCTTCTCGGCCTTCCTTATCTTCTTGTTGAGCCTGTCGTTGGTGTCGTCAACGTCAACCCTAATCCTCGCGCCCTCGAGCTTTCCGGCGACGTAGAGCGCGTAATCCATGACGTCCTCGCCCACCGGAATGACGCGGACCTGTATCGGGCTGAGCCAGAGTGGGAAGCTCGGTTTTACACCCTTCGCCTGGAGCTTGGCCTGTTTCTCGAGGATGGCGTACATAACGCGTTCGATTGCTCCGCTCGGCGAGCAGTGGAGTATGAGCGGGTACTCCTCCTTACCCTCCTCGTTGTAGTAGGTTATGCCGAAGCGCTCCGCGTTCTCGACGTCGATCTGGACTGTGCTGAGGGCGGCGGCCTTGTCGAGGTTGTCCACGAAGTTGAACTCGAACTTGAGGATGAAGTAGAAGAACCTCTGGTCCCACATCTCGATGAGCACCGGCTTGCCTATTATGTTCGTCAGTCCGATCACGAAGTCCCTGTTCTCCTCCCAGAAATCGCGTGTGAACCTTATCGCTACCTCGTAGTCCTCCGGCGTGAGTCCAACACCGCGGAGGACCTCCATGCTGAGCTTGTACTGCTTCTTGAACTCGTCCATCGCCTGTTTGAGGTCCTTGGCAACGGTGTGCATATCGGGCATCGTGAAGGCCCTGAGCCTCCTGAGGCCGGAGAGCTCTCCGCTCTTCTCGCGCCTGAAGGAGTAGCGGGTGAGCTCGTACATCCTAAGCGGCAGGTTGCGGTAGCTTATCGTGGCGTCCTTCTTGATGAGGAACTGGCCGAAGCAGGCGGCGAAGCGGAGGAAGAACTTCTTGTCGCCGCTCTTGACGACGTACTGCCTCGCCGGGAAGCGGTTGAGGTACTTCTCCAAAGCGGGGTGCTCGAAGTCGTACATAATCGGGGTCTCGACCTCCATGGCGCCGTACTCTATGACCTTCTCGGTGACGTACTGCTCGAGGAGCCCCTTGATGAGCCTTCCCTTGGGGTAATACCGGAGGTTTCCGCCGTCGCTTCCCGGTTCGTAATCGACCAGCTCGTGCTCGAGCATGAACTTGACGTGCGGCGGCTCTCTTTCGGCTATCCTGTTCTTGCTTATCTCGTAGTTGGCGAACTTCTTCAGGTTCTCGTGGCCGGTGAAGTCGAACTTTTCAACATCAACGAGCTCACCTTCGGGAGTTAGAACGTACCAGTAGCTCTTGAGCTCCTCCTCCTTCTCAAGGGCGATGTTGCGCTCCTCCTTTGAAACGGCCTCGCCGCTCGGAACTATCGTTCTGCTCAGTTCGGCGAGTGGGTGCCCCTTGCAGCTGAGTTTGAACGCCTTGTAGTAGCCGAAGGGGGCGCGCTTGACCTCGAAGCCCTCCCCTTTCAGCTTCTCTTCTATTTTCTGGAGAACCTTCAGCGCCACATCGGGCTTCGCCAGCTCGCTGCTCAGGTGGGCGAAGGGGTAAACGAATACTCTGTCGGCCTTAACCTGCGATGCGACGTCCTTAATCTCGGCAACGGCCTTCTCGACGACCTCATCGGGGTTGCTCTCGTCGGCCTTCTCAACGCTCATAAAAACGGCCAGAACCTCTTCGAGTCTGCCTTTCTTCTGTCCCTCGCCTATCGGCTCCGGGTTCTTCAGGGCTTTATCCTTGACCTCGTACTCAAGGTAGTCCGAGTGTATCAGAAGCATTCTCATCCTTAACCACCACCTCTAGCTGAATTGGGAATTACTAAAAGTTTTTCCTTCAGCTTATAAAGTTGCCCCGGGATGCTCAAAGGAAATGGGGAGGGGGCTCAGCTTCCCGGTTCGTCATCCGTAAGCTTTATCCTGAGGGGCTCGGCGAACCAGTTGACGCGCTGCGGGAACGGGATCTCGATGCCTTCCCGTTTGAGGGCGTCCTTGATCTTCTGGAGAAGGCCGTACTCCGCCCTTAAGAGGTTCTGACCCCTCCAGAGCGAGCTCGGCACCCAAGCCCATATCCTGATGTTGACCGCGCTGTTTCCTAACTCTTCAACGTAGGCCCTTGGCTCCGGTACGGCAAGAACGTACGGTTCTTCATCGAGAACCTTCATTATGATATCTATGGCCCTCTGGGCGTCCTCCCTGTAGGCTATCCCCAGTGTTATCTCGGCCCTCCTGGCAGGGTACTTCTGGAGGTTCACTATCTCGCTGTTGAAGAGCTTCTCGTTGGGGACACGGACTAGGGTACCATCCCATGCCCTTATTCTGGTGGACAGGATCCTTATGTCGTGGACTATCCCCTCAACGCTGCCTATCCTGACCGCGTCCCCTATCCTGAGCGGTTTGTCAAAGTACATGGCGATACCGGCGAGGAAGTTGGCCACGACAGCCTGGGATGCTATACCCAGGACGACACCGGTTATCCCCGCGGCCGCCATGATGGTTGAGAGCCTGCCGCTGAGCCCGGCTATGTTGAGCGCGAGGAAGAACGCTATCGTCACTACGGTGTAGTAGAAGAGCTTCGCTTTGACCTGCATCTCGTTAAGTTTCTCCTTCGGGGCCCTCATCACCATGTAATCTTTGGATTTCTTGGCGAGGAGGTACGAGAAGTAGAAGACCGTCAGCGCCGTAAAGATATCGCTGAGGGAGGTCCCACTCACTTTGTAGGACAGGACGCCGAGTACGTGAAGGGCGTAGAACGCGGAGATGATGACTATCATGTTGTAAAACGTCCTTGCGGTGTCTTCGTTGAGTATCCACACGTATTTGGTGCTCTTGGAGAGCGTCAGGATGTAGTGCTTCACTATCTTTGCGATCAGGAGCCCCACGATGAAAACAGCGATAGCCGTTATTATGTTCTCCACACTCATGGTGACGTTCGTTGGGCCGAAGCCGACCGTTATGTTTCCAGACGCGTTTATATCGATCATCCCTCCCACCTCATCCTGAAGTTGGGCAGGGGCTCCCCGCTTCCGACCCTAACCGCTCCATCAACCGGGGCCTTCCCGGTGTTGTTAACCTCCGGAAAATGATCCTTCAACGTGATTAAGATGAGTGGATAATACGCCCTATCCCCTCTGTAGTACATTGTGCTCCCTCTTATGGGAAAGATGATCCTGTCCAGACCCTTCCATTCCTTCGTCGGGTTCGAGAGGATGATCTTTGCAACGCCCATTGCTTCGGGTTCATCCACGTAGAATGGCCCCACATGGTATCGGGCTATCTTTCCGTTCTCTATAGGTCCGTAGAGTGCGTATTTTTCCCTGCCGACGATAAAATGGTCTATGGATAGGTTCCCTATCTCGACGTCTATCTCCACCGGCACATCTAAAAAACCCTGGAGGGAGCCCTTCGGGGGAACCACTATCCCCTCCCTCAGCTTCACCATCAGCAGGGACACACCGTAGCCCACAGCCGGGGCGGGAAGCAGTCTGAGTACCTCTCCGGCCCCCTTTATGAGCCGTTCGATGTTGCCCCTCCGGTATCGGACGAGGCCCTTCCTGTCCTCAACCAGATGAATTTTTTGGTCGGCGATTTTTATGAACTGGGTTTTCAGCCGGTGTTCACCGAACATGTTCCAATGTATTACCAGAGGGGGATATAAGACTTACCTTCGACCGCTTCTGGGATAGCAAAGACTTAAAAAATCTTCTCCAAAACTTCCGTAGAGGTGGGAGGATGGATGAGAGGAAACGGATAAAGGATGGAGACCTCGTTCTTCCAGGTGATTACCTCGGCGTTATTGAGGAGTACTTCCCGGGGGAGGGGGTAAAGGAAGAAAACGGCGAGCTTTATGCAATAAGAGCCGGCAGGGTCAGCATCGACCCGAATCGGATGGAGATAAGCGTTGAGCCTGTAACCGACACTCCGCCTCTTCCGGAGGTTGGGGACATAGTTGTTGGCCGGGTGATAGAGGTGAAGCCCCAGGCTGCGATAGTGCAGCTGGTTAGAATAGAGGGCCGTGAAAACGAGAGGGAGATAGCCACTTCAAAGCTCGCGGGTATTCATGTTTCTCAGGTTAAGGGCGGCTACGTTGAGAGTCTACTCAACGAGTTCCGTATTGGGGATATAGTAAGGGCGAGGGTCGTCTCAAATGAGAAAAGCCCCATTCAGCTTTCTACCAAGGGAGCGGATTTGGGAGTTATCTACGCCCTCTGCACTCGCTGCAGGTCCCCACTTATCCGGAGGGGCGATAAACTTATATGCCCCAAGTGCGGGCACGTGGAGACGAGGAAGCTCTCGTCCTTCTACAGGAAGCTGAAGGTGTGAGAATGACGAGGGCCAAGAAAGTA
>JAMONK010000069.1 GCA_027065835.1 Thermococcus sp.
CTCGTCCTTTCCTATGTACGTGGTCACGAAGCTAACCTTCGAGTGCAGGCTTGAAGGAACACGCAGAATCCTCTTAACATCAACGGTGACCCTGCCGTCGAAGTACGCCTTTGAGAACGTGCTCGATGCATTGAGGAGTATCATGAGGCCACTTCTTTTTTCGCCCTTTCGTGGAGGCCTTTTAAGGGAGCCAGGAAAAGACACGTTGGGAGATTTTGCGTTTAGCACAAACTCATTGTAGATCTTCTCTATGTTCTCAAGGATGTCCTGAATCTGCTTTGGACTTAATCCGAAGTTCTCTAAGTGGTTTTTGTTAATTCTTTTTATGAAGTATCCAAATCTCAGCCGAAACACTCGATGGTAGCCGGAGGAGAGCATTATCATGTTACTTCCAATGTCCTTCTTGTAGTTTAACTCCTCCGCGGCGCTTATGTACGACAGAATCTTCTCCCTGGATTTTCCGTCCAATCTCAGCGCCCATTCGTCCAGCACCCGTATGTGGTACCCCCTTCCGGAGTACACAACGTGAACGTTCTCAAGCCCGAAATCCTCCTTCAGAACGATCAGCGTGTCCCTGGCAAGCTCCTTCGCGTCCTCAAGGCATATCGGGCAGACCTTCCCATGCTCGTGAATGTTCTGGCACCTCCTCAGCGGCAGGTCCTTGGCGTCTATGTCAAAAACGAGCTCCGCACCAAGCCACCCCTCCATCTTTCCTGGTTCCTCGTACAGGGCAACGCTGGAGTACATCGCGTACGGGGCCGTTGCCCTCACGTAGTCCTCAAGGTCCCGGGGGTCACTGAAGACGTTCTTCCTGTCGCTGGGACCTTCACCGGTATGGTCGAATCCGAATTCCCTGTGTTCCAGCGTTTTTAAGAGAAACTCCGGAAGCTTTTTTATGCTCCATTCCCTGCTGTAGTACCTTCTCCTTTCCGCAGGGGTGGCCTCCCGGAAGAGTTCACCCATTCTCCTCACCCCCGTTCTCCCCTGCCGCCTTCCCGGTCCTGCCCTCGAAGTAGAGCTTTCTCAGGTAGTACGTCAGTGGATTCTTGATGTGCCGGCAGTCCCTGTCGGGATTGCAGAGGGCGGGGGCGTTCGCCCGTACCTTGTCGCAGTTGGGGGGGAAATACCACGGTGAGTTCCCGCTGTCCTCAAGGCTTGGTTTGTCCGTCAGTCCAAAGCCTAAATGGTACCAGATGTTCTTGATCTCATGGGGCTGGTCCTCAAAAAGCGGTGGGGTGCACCTGTTTCCAGCCTCTACTATCAGTGGGATGACCTCCCTTTCCAGCACGTTTAGATCCTGGACGCAGTCCCTAACGCGAACGTCCCTCTTCGGGGGGTTCGGGCAGATCCTCGCGTAGCTCAGGAAGGAGGTTAGGAGTACGGTTATCGCGTAGTTCCTGAGACCCGCCGGCACGCCGCCCATCGCTTTCTTTATACACGGCGGGAAAAACTCAAACCTCAAAGGCGCCGCCTCTGCGCTCCCGTACCTCTCCAGCCGTTCCTTAAAGACTTCCCTTGCCAGGGCGTTCAGCTTCTCGTGTAGTTCGGTGTAGTACCCGGGGAGCTCATCCTTTATCTCGTAGAGTACGCTAACCGCCCGTTCGATATTGTGCTCGAAGGCTTTCTCCCAGAGTTTGAGGACGTTCCCCTTTGTAACGTAAGCGTAGCCGTCCCTCACGTAAATCTCCTTCAGGCTCCCCTCCCAGAACTCCAGAAAATCCGAGAGGTGCAGCTTGTACTTAAGTCTGAGCTCTTCCTTCTTCTCGGGCCCCAGGTTTCCTTCCCCCCGTCTCTCGAGGATGAACGCGTCCTTTGAGGGTATCTCGTTTTTATCGGTGGTTTTGAGGGGTATCGATAGTTCTGCGAGGTTCTGGTCCCGTTTTATCCTCTCCGAGTATATCCTCATGTTGGCATCCTTTACCAGTTCTCCCTCCAGGCCGTACGGTGAAAACGCAAGGGCCCCCAATAGAGCATAAAACGTCATTAGGTCCATCAGATCGTCCATCTCGGAAACGTCGTCTGGTATCTCTCCTGACCTGAGCCATGAAACCCTCTTGAGGGCGAGATCGGGGGCAACGTATGAGGGTATTCTCTCCAGCACCGCCTCTATTCCACCCAGCTCCTTAACGAGCTCCCGTGCCCTGCTTCCAAAGGGGTCTAGCATATCCTCACCGCATTCAGTAGGTACGGATAGCATAAAACTCTTGTGCATCCCAAAACTTTTATATCCCTTTTAACACAGAAAGTATATTAGGGAGCGGTGACAATCTTCAATCGGCACCAGAAGGTGATCACGATGATTGAAAAATATGAAGTTGAGCGTGTGAAGAGTGGCATTCCTGGTTTTGATGAGTTAATAGAGGGCGGATTCCCGACGGGTACAACCGTCCTCGTAACAGGTCCAACTGGCAGTGGAAAGACGACGTTTGGTGTTCAGTTCGTGTACAAGGGTGCAGAGGAACATGATGAGCACGGTGTTATAGTAACACTCGAGGAGCGCGCCCAGGATCTCCGGCGTGAAATGAGGACATTTGGATGGGACCTTGAACGCTATGAACGTGAGGGTAAGATAGCCATAATAGACGGTGTCAGTGCAGTTGTGGGCCTGCCTTCCGAGGAGCAGTTCGTCCTCGAAGGCAACCTGAATCCCGAGGACTTTCTGAGGTACGTCTACCGGGTTGTTAAATCGATAGATGCAAAAAGGCTCGTTATAGACTCCATCCCCTCAATCGCGTTTCGCCTGAGGGAGGAGAGGGACATCCGTAAGGTGCTGCTCCAGCTCAACACGATTCTCCTCGAGATGGGGGTGACGTCGATCCTCACCACCGAGGCGCCGGACCCCATGCAGGGTAGAATAAGCAGATACGGTGTTGAGGAGTACATCTCCAGGGGTGTGGTCCTCCTGGACTTCATAGAGAAGGACGTGGAGCTCAAACGCTACCTGCTGATAAGGAAGATGCGTGAGACGAGACACTCAATGAAGAAGTTCCCGTTTGAGATAACCTCGGAGGGCATCACGGTCTACCCAAGCGGTGAGGTGTACTAGGGATCCTGCGGTTTTTATCTACTTTGCATAGTAATCCTTTTAAAGGTTGAAACATACTTTTATTCATGCCATCGGTTGGAACATGGCGGGCGTACTTGGCGGTGGGTGCGGTTCTCACCCTGCTCCTCATGGCGGTCGTTGCCGATTCCGGCGGAAATCCCGACACTTTTACGGGTCTCTGCATAAGCTCCTCCGGCTCGTTCTCCCTCCTGACGGACGGAAGCCGGACCCTGGCGGTTTATACCCACCTGTCACCCGGAACAGTCTACCGTGTGGAGGGTGTGATGCGGAAGTCCAAGTCAGGCTGGGCCATGAATCCCGTGAAAGTCGTTAGAACCTCCCCCGCCTTTCCCCTTGAGCGTATAAGGGCCGCATACTGGCCTTCGAGGGGTTGCTATCTGCTGACACCTGAAAAAATTCGACTTGGGTGGTGTCTCCATGCGGAGAAAGGGGCGATCCTGCGGCTCAGGGGACTGTGGTATGGAAACCGCTTTTACGTTGTAGAGTTCACGTCTGAAGGATTTCCCTGGAGGCCCAGAGACGGGATGCCCTGGACGGTGGAAGGGGTGGTTCTCTCCTCCGGGAGGAGAACGATCCTCTGGAACGGGAGTGAGGAGATCGTACTGTACCTACCCTACGGTACCCGTTTAACCCCTGGAACGCGCGTCAGGGTTGAAGGAATCGTCAGGTTCTACTCCAGACTCTCCATTCTGGTTGACTCAAAACGCGATGTTGAGGTTACGGGGAGGTCCCGAGAGGCCCCCGTGAACATGGCCGGGGTTGGTGACATCGCCACGGGTACATGCACGGTGACGTCGGCTGGCAGGGGGCTGGCATTGAACTGCACATCACTGCCCCTCTACGGTTTCAGTGCGAAACCTGGGGACGTTGTCAAAATTGAGGCTCTGAAACGCCGCTCTTCCCTGCTCTGTATTAACTGCCGTCTGCTTGAGGGAAGGGAGACTTTGCCAAACGGCATATGCGGTTTTGAGCCGGGGAACTTTGCTAAAATAAGGGGCAGGGTGAAGTGGGTGAGGGTCTACAGAAACGGCTTTGGACTGGCCAACATCACCAAAGATGACTGTTGGGTTCTGCTTAAGCTGCGAAAGTCTCTTGGCGTCCACCTTTCAGCCAATGAAACCCTTACGGCATACGGAACGTTCACCACTTACAGGGGGCTTAGGGCCTTTGAGGTTCAGTCGGGGGATGATCTGTGCTCGGGGAACTGCTGATGGGGATTCTTGCGGGAACCCTCAGTGGCATTACCCCGGGAATTCACGTTAACACCCTAGCCGCGTTCCTCGCCACCCTGAACGTTTCGGGCGATCTCCTGCTGTTTTCGATGGGGCTCGTTCACACGTTCCTGGACGCGGTGCCGTCGGTTTTTCTTGGAGTTCCCGATGAGGGTACGGCCCTCGGTGTTCTCCCAGCCCACAGGCTCGTTTTAAAGGGGAGGGCCATGGAGGTCATCAGAATGTCCCTGTGGGCAAGTTCCCTGGCCATGGTCTTTTCTCTGCCCCTCCTTCCGGTCTACCTCCCCCTGGCACACCTCTACACCCCTGAGCTGGGGCGGCTGTTGGTGGCTCTAATTGCACTCGTGCTGGTGCTGACCGAGAAGGGCATTAAAAGGCTCTATGCGGTCTTTATCCTTCTGCTATCCGGTCTGCTCGGAATCCTGACCTTCAGATTGTCCCTGGGGCAGCCCTACTACCACCTCTTCACCGGCCTCTTCGGCGTCCCCGTGCTGGTTGGGGCCCTGAGGTCGAGTGGACCTCCCACCGGCGATGAAGACCCCTCGATCAGAATGGGACACGCGAGGTTCCTGGGTCTCTCATTCGTGGGGACCGTGCTTGGGATGGTGGCATCCCTGATCCCCGCTTTTACGGCGTCCCAGGCGGCGCTCATCGGTTCGTTCATGTCGCGGGACGAGCGTTCCTTCCTCACCATCGTCTTCTCGGTCAACACCTCAAACTTCGTGTTCTCCTTCGTAAACTTCGTGGGGACGGGGAGGGTTAGAAACGGCATCGTGGCCCTGATGAGCCCGCTCGGTGTTGGGTCCCTTATACTCTACGTACCCGCGGCCCTGTTCATTGCGATGGTGGTTCTCCTGTACGGCGAGCCCCTTGCATCCGCGATCTTAAAGCTGATAAGCAGGCTTCCCTACAGGTGGATGAACCTTTCCATCCTGCTGTTCCTTACCGTGCTGTCCTTTCTGTTTGACGGCCCCTCTGGAATCATCGTGCTGGTTGGGGCATCGCTCGTGGGTCTCCTGGCCCTGAGTCTTGGTGTCAAAAGAACGAACTGCATGGGAGTTCTGATGCTTCCGGTGATCCTCGGCTGAAACAAGAATGAGAGGGACAAATCAAGGGCTTTTTTCCTTCATAATCCTCTGGAACTCCGGATAGTCGGTGACGATCCTCTTTCCGTCCAGGGTCTCAAAGTACGCCTTCTTGACCCTGATCTTTTTCGCGTCCGTGTACTTCATCTCAGGTGGGTCGTAGGATCCGGGTTCCACAACTTCGTCTTCTATTACGTAGGTTTCGAGGTCCGGCTGACCCACGTATTTCCAGACCTCGTAGAATACCTCCGGGTCCAGGTGGATCTCCCCTTCAATCTCTGTCCAGTCTGCCCCGATGTCTTCCAGAAACTCTTTCACCACCTCAAAGTGCATAGAACCACCCGCAATACTTTACGACTTCGAGGGTTATATACCTATCGCACCGGACGGCCAACCTTTTAAACCCCTTTTCCTAACCGGCCCGGTGGTGAGGATGGCTGAGGTAACGGTTGACGCCCAGGCCGCGAGGGCAATAGGCAAGGGCGCGATGATAGTGTTCAGAAAAGGTGTTGTGAGAGTCGAGGGTGAGATAAAACCGGGTGATGTGGTTGAGGTTTACACCCGGGGCGGCAAGTTCCTCGGGAGGGGTTTCGTCAACCCGAATTCCAACATCATGATAAGGCTGGTAACTACGAACCGGGACACCGTGGTGAACAGGGGGCTCTTCCGCGAGAGGATTAGGAGGGCCAACGAGTACAGGAAAAAGGTCCTCGGCTACGATAAGGCTTACAGGATGGTCTACGGTGAAGCTGATTACCTGCCGGGCCTGATCGTTGACCGCTTCAACGAGATAGCCTCCATACAGATCTCGAGCATAGGGATGGAGAAGTTCAAGCTCGATTTGGCGGAGGCCATAATGGAGGCTGAACCGGAAATCGAGACGGTCTTCGAGAAGAACACCGGCCGCTCAAGGAGGAGGGAAGGTTTACCTGAGATAGAGCGCGTCCTCCTAGGCAAGGAGAAGTACCGGACTGTAATCGAGGAGGGTAAAGCCAAGTTCATCGTCGACATGCGCGGTCAGAAGACGGGCTTCTTCCTCGACCAGAGGGAGAACCGCATCGCTTTGGAGAAGTACGTCAAGCCCGGAATGAGGGTTCTCGACGTCTTCACCTACACCGGCGGGTTCGCGATACACGCGGCGGTGGCGGGCGCTGATGAGGTCGTCGCCGTCGATAAGTCGCCGTGGGCAATCAACATGGTGAAGGAGAACGCCAAGCTCAACGGCGTCGAGGAGAGGATGAAGTACGTGGTCGGCTCGGCCTTCCAGGTCATGGAGGACATGATAAAGAGGGGCGAGAAGTTCGATGTGGTGATTCTCGACCCGCCCGCCTTCGTCCAGCACGAGAAGGACCTGAAAAGGGGTCTCAGGGCCTACTTCAACGTGAACTACGCCGGCTTACAGCTGGTGAAGGAGGGTGGAATACTCGTCACCGCTTCGTGCTCCCAGCACGTTGACATGGGGGCCTTCAAGGATATGGTGATAGCGGCCGCGGCAAAGGCAGGCAAGTTCCTCAAGCTCCTTGAACCCTACAGAACGCAGGCTCCCGACCATCCGATACTGATGGCATCAAAGGACACGGAGTACCTCAAGGCACTCTTCCTCTACGTTGAGGACATGAAGTGAATGTGGGGACGATGAGGAGAAAGCACCTCCACTGAACCCGGCAAGGATGATGAGAAAACGGGTCCGAGTCCCTACACACCCAGTATCAGACTGTGCCTCCACCGCGTTCCCGCTTTAAAGCGCACGTCCCTCACGGAGTAGCCCAGCTCTTCCCCTTTTTCTGTTATGGCCTCGATTAGAGGCTTTTTATCTGGAAGAAAGAGGGCAACCTTTCCTCTGGGCTTCAGATATTCCAGGGCCTCCTCGATGAGCCTCACCGAGAAGGCCTCTCCGTGTTCGCCTCCGCCAACGCCTTCCCTCTCCGTCAGAACCCCCTTCGTGGGCCTCTCGTAGTAGGGCGGGGCGGAAAAGATTACATCAAAGAGCTCGCCCTCGGGGATTATCCCCCTGATTATCCCACCGTCGCTCTTGATTAACCTGACTCTTCCCCCGTTCCTCTCGATGTTCTTCATGGCATAATCGAAGAACTCTTCGTCGAGCTCCGTCGCGGTAACGTCGCACTTGAAGAGCTTGGCCGCCATAAGGGCCATCATGGCGGTGTGACCGGTTCCGATTTCCAGAACCTTCTCGCCCCCGCGCAGGAATGTCTTGAGGAAGAGGTATCGCGAGACGGGAGTTGTCACGAGCCCGTGCGGATGGTACTCTATCTCCAGCCCGAAGATAGCCTTCGCTATCGCCCTGTTGTAGAGAATTCTGGCTTTTCTGTTCGAGAAGTCGAGCCTTCCGCGCCCGTCTAGGTAGTTGTTCAGCTCTGGAAAGAGCTTCACGGCCTCTTTTGCCGGCAGTCCTAGCTTTCCGTCCTTCCAAGCTGGCATGAAAAGAGTTGGGGGAGGGGCTTAAAAAGCTCAACCCCCTGGATCCATCAGCCTGCCCATGAAGAGTATCAGCCCCGTCTTCCTGTCGATTATGAAGAACAGGAACGGGTGATCCGCCTTGAAGACCTTGTACTCCGGATTTGTTCCGGGTGCGGCGGCTACTGTCATGACAACAGCCGTCGCTGCGGCCGCCTCCGTGCCGTTCTCTGCGACGCTGATGAACGTCTTGTGGATCACCTGGCTTATCGCCAGAGGTTTATCCGAGATGCCGCTGAAGTCTGCATCGTCACTGAATGCTTTCCCCATGCCCATACTCGCCAGAACACCTTTGAGAAGGTACCTTCTCTCAAACCTGAACTTCGGAAGGGTGAGCTTTACGTTCTCTTCCTTCATGCCCTCGACTACGTCATCCACGAACTCGGGGGTGAGTTTTCCCTCGATCTCCTTTAATCTGCCCCTTTCCGGGAGGATAATCACCATGCTCAGCCTTCCATCCTCGTAGGGAAGATCGATAGCCTGGAAGTGTTCTCCCTCCATATACCTGAAGCGTCCCTTCTGGTGCATCATTGGGGTGGTAACCGTTCCGTTGGGCGTATAAAAAATCTCGTTCCTTGTGTTCTGCGGCTCGAACCTCCTCGACCAGTTGGCTTTGAAGTAAATCGCGTTGGTTATGACAAGCCTCGTGAGGGGGCTTAGACCGGAGACGAGTTCTCTGATCTTTCCGGCGGTCTGCTCCTCAACCCACCGGTTTATCTGGTTCTCAGCGCCCCTGGGGTCGTTTTTGAAATCCACCTCCCCCACCTCGCTCAGGTAGAATTTCTTCAGGATGGAGATGTAAGTCCTTTTCACGGGGTAGTCCTTCTGAACCCAGACGGCGTTTGCGGTTCTGAGTACGTAGGCATCACTGGCGGGGTTGTTCACACCGAGGATCAGCTCCCTCATTCCCTCCCTCCTCGTCAGATTCTCGCGTGGGATGTGGAGGACGGCCCCGATCTCTTCCGCGGTTTTACCACCCGCTCCCTCGTAGACCATCGCGAGGGCCGTGAAGATGCTGTAGGGTGATATGAACATGTTGCCATCATCCGGAAGTGTCCTGTAGAGGTCGAGGGCGAAGCTGTTGCTTGAAGCGATCGTCTCCTCCATCTGCGGGGAGATGAGTCCGCCGATGTCGGTTGTGATCCCGCTTGAGCCCCCACCACTTCCGGGGGACGTCGCAGTTTCCCCATTTTCTCCCCCGATGCATCCGCTCACGAGAACCATCGCCACAACCATCAAGATCAAAACGAAACTCCCTGGTCGGGACGCTCTCATACCATCACCTAGAAGAACTATATCCCTCGTGTTATAAATACGTGTTCATCGCTTTAAAACGGGTTGAAGCATTTGACACGTCAACGTGGGTAATGAGGAAATAAGGAGAGATCACAGAATGGGGAGTATTGCCATAACCTTCGCGTCCTCCACCATGTTGTCGATCTTCGCGTACTCGTTGGGTTGGTGTGCGGTCTCGTCAAGCGTCGCCCACACAACCGCCGGGATTCCAAGCCTCCGGAAGTAAGCCGCGAAGGTACCACCGCCTATTCCGCCGACCTTGGCTTCCTTCCCGCGGAGTCTTCTGATGGCTTCCTTCAGCAGAACCACGATCTCACCCTCCGGGTTCGTTGGTGGGGCGGCGTCCCCCCTCTGGAGGATCTCAACGTCGATCTCCGGTAGGATATCTCCCGCTATCTCCTTCCTGTATTTCTCCCTGACCTCCTCTATGAGTCTCTTAACATCCCCCATTATCTCGTCGAGGCTGTAGTCGGGGAGGACACGACAGTCGAAGACGATCTCGTGCTCGCCCGGTGCTATGTTCGGGCTGTCCGCTGGGTTCCTGACCATCGTTGGCTCGAAGGTGCTGGTCGGTGGGTCGAAGAGTGGGTCGGCCCTGTCGTACTTCTCGTGGAGCAGTTTATCGAGGTGGTAGGCCAGGTCCAGAGCGACGCGGTGGGCGTTCAGACCCTTGTCGGGCATACTGGCGTGAACCTGCTTGCCTCTGACCTTGATCCTGAGCCAGAGGATGCTCTTCTCGGCGACTTCTATGAAGGTTCCGTCCTCGTTTCCGCCGTCGGGCACAAGAACGAGGTCGTCCTTTCTGAACAGCTCCGGGTGCTCCCTCATCAACCATTCAACACCGTACTTGCTTCCCGTTTCCTCGTCGGCAACGAACGCGAGTACTACCGTCCGCTTGGGCCTTACCCCGAGGTTCATCATGGCCCTTACCGCGTAAAGCGAAGCCACGAGGCTCTGTCCGTTGTCCTCGCTTCCCCTGCCGTAGACCTTGCCGTCCTTGACGAGCGGCTTGAAGGGCTCGGTGATCGTCCACTTGCTCAAGTCCCCTGGCGGAACTATGTCCATATGGGTGAGAATCCATAGCCTCGGGCTCTTCTCACCCCTCTCGCCGTAGTAGTAGGCCAGAATGCTCGGCCTCACTCCGTTCTTGGCCCTCTCGTCGGGCGCGTTGTAGACCTCAACCCTGTCGAAGGGCCAGTCCTTGATTATCTCGAGCAGCTTCTGAGCCTTGTCGTATTCGCCTTCTCCACCGTAATCCGGGCTCAGTGCCGGAATTTTTACGAGTTCCATCAGGGTCTCCGCCATTTTATCCCGGAGCCCCTCCACTTCCCGAAGGATGCTCTCAATGTTTTCGGGCATGGGTACCACCGTTTTCAGTTGGTTTCGGGGCTTTTAAACCCACTGAGGTCTACCCTCACTGTCGGTGCCCTCTGGAGCACGGTGCCTCCCAAGCAGAGGTCACCTTTGCCCTTGCGCCCTTCTATCTAGCCGGGCAATACCTTATATACCACCCTGAGAATAGTTAAACATCCGCAGAGGAAAAGGGAGGTGTTGAGTTGATAGAGATCACTTTCCTGGGGAGCGGTGGTGGCAGGTTCATAACGATCACCCAGTTCCGCTCCACGGGGGGATTCCACATACGGGCCAGCAGAAACCTTTACGTTGATCCTGGGCCGGGGGCGCTCGTGAGGAGCTGGCGCTACAAGCTCGACCCGCGGAGGCTCGACGCCATCTTCGTCTCCCACAGGCACGTTGACCACTGCAACGACCTTGAGGTCATGATCGAGGCCATGACTGGAGGGGCCCTGAAAAGAAGGGGGACCCTGATAGCCTCCAAAAGCGTCGTCTACGGGGACGAGACCCACACTCCCGCCGTCAGCGGCTACCACATCGACGTCCTTGAGGGCGTTCACACCCCCGAACCCGGTAACAAAATCTCCCTTGGGGACGAGGAGCTCCTCATAACACCGTGCCAGCACTCCGACCCGACGACGATAGGCTTCAGGATGAGGACCGCCTACGGGGATATCTCGTACATCCCAGACACGGCCTACTTTGAAGACCTCATCCGATGGCACGATGGTTCCAGGGTTTTGATCGCGGCGATAACCCGGCCGAGGGACATGGGAATACCCTACCACATGAGCACCGACGATGCGGTTGAGATGCTCAAGAACATGAGGAAGAAGCCCGAGGTCCTGATAATGAACCACATCGGCATGAAAATGCACTTCGCCAACCCCTACAAGGAGGCCAAGTACCTCGAGACCGTGACAGGGGTGAAGACGTACATAGCGAAGGAGGGTTTCAAGGTGATGGTCAAAAAGGGCGAGATAAACGTTAGGACGATGCGACCCGCGAGGTTCGTTTGAGTTACCCTTTCTTTCCCTTCAAAGTCTTCTTAACGGTCTCGCTGACAACCCTGTAGGCCATTTCGAACAGTTCATCCCTCCTCTTCTCACTGGGGCCCTCCACGACGACCCTTATCTTGGGCTCTGTTCCACTCGGCCTCACCAGAACCCAGGAGCCGTCTCTGAGGTTGAAGCGGATGCCGGATACCGTGAGGATCCTCTTTATCTCCCCCGCGAGCCGTTCCTCAAGTACCTCACTGACCCTTTCTAGGACCTCTCCTTTCAGCTCATCCGGGCATTTCACGTTTCTTTTGGTCAGGTAGTACGTTGGTACGTTCTCCTCCACGATTTTCGATAGGGGCCTTCCCGCTTCATCTATGAGTTTTATCAGGAGTCCCATGGTGACGAAGCTGTCTATCCAGAGGCCAAATTCGGGATGGATGAACTTCCAGGGCTCCGCCGCAAAGATGGCGTTGTACCTTTTGATCCCGTCGTGGGGCTGGCCAAGCGGCACCCGATGAACCCTTCCACCCGCGCTTTCAACGACGTCGTCTATCCTTGAGCCAGTGTTTATTGAGGTGACCACGGTTCCTCCACCTTTCTTCTCAACGTAGAGCTTCGCGAAGAGGGCTATCAGGGTATCCTCGTCGATGTAGTTGCCCTTCTCATCGAAGACCGCTATTCTGTCCGCATCCCCGTCCTGCGCCACCGCTAGGTCAGCGCCGAGTTTCCTAACCAGCGCACCCAGGTAGGATATGTTCTCGTAGCGTGGCTCCGGCTTCCTCCCCGGGAAATGTCCGTCAACGTGGGCGTTGATACTTATCACCCCCGCCCCCATCTCGCGCAGGAGGTATGGTGCAACGAGACTTCCCACGCCGTTGGCACCGTCGTACAGAACCTTCAAACCGGTTTCATGGTTCACAAAATCCAGGACGGCGCTTATGTATTCGTCGATAATGTCCATTGGCCGGACGCCCTTCACCTCGTCCCATCCAGCCCGTCTGTACTCTCCCGAGAAAACGATCCTCTCAAGCTCCTCCTCCTGCTCGGTGTAGAACTCGGTGCCATCACCGTTGAACACCTTGATGCCGTTGTCCGTTGGGGGGTTGTGGCTCGCAGTTATCATAACCCCAGCGTCGCCGTAGCGGTTGGTTCCCCACGCCAGGGTGGGGGTGGGAACGGGACCGAAGTCGAGCACCTCCATACCCGATCCAAGGAGTCCAGAAACGAGGGCATTACGCAGCATCGTGCTGGAGGTTCTCCCGTCCCTCGCGACGACGGCTTTTCCAGTTTTGTACGTTCCGACCGCCATTCCGACCTTCAAAGCGAGTTCGGGCGTTACCTTCTCCCAGAGAGTCCCGCGTATTCCCGCAGTCCCGAAGAGCCTCATAGTACCACCGTAACTACTTGGAAGTTGCCTTAAATAGGTTTGGTGGTGTAGATGGCCAGGCCCCTGAAGTTTACGAGCCTCATGGAACGGGGCATCGTGTCCCCCGCGAGGGGCAGTATGAAAACCGGTGTTCCAAGGATCCTGCCAAGTTCAAGGATCGGTTTGATGATCTCTGGGGTTGGTCTGACGCTGTACAGTGCCCGGGATCCCTCGTACAGCTCAAGACTGGGGTGAAAGATGTCATCGATGTAAGCGTTTATGCCGAGTTCCCTGGCTTTCTCAACGGCATCCCGGTTCCAGTCGATGGCGGTGACCTCTCGCCCCCTCTCCATGAGTCTCAGGGCCACCTTGAACTGGAACCCTATCCCTACCTCCGTGAGTTGCCCCCCTGTGTGTTCCAGTAGAAAATCGGCGAAATCTTCGATCGGCATGCCGGGACTTGGAGGTATACCTTAAAATGGTTTACCTTCAAACGGCTCCAGAAAGTAAGAAGAAAAGTCAGAACACCGCCGTTTGGGTGTTCTTGTTGAAGATGTGCACCTTCTTCATGTCGAAGACGATGTCCACTTCGGTGTCCTCTTGGACTTTGGACTCGGCCGGGAACTTGGCCAGGAACGTCAGGTCGCCGGCGCTGAGGTGGGCGATTTTCTCCCCTCCGAGGTTCTCGATGATCTCTATCCTGACGCGTGTCATGTTCTCCCCCGGCACTTTGACCTGGGCGAAGATCGCGTCGTAGATGTCCTCGGGCCTTATTCCGAACACGACCTCCTTCCCGAGAAGTCCCTTCTCCTTAAGTACCTCCACCTGGTCTGGGAGGAGCTTGAGCTTGAACTGACCGAAGTCTATGAAGCCGTCCTCTCCAACCGTTGCGTCCAGGAAGTTCATCGGCGGGGATCCTATGAAGCCGCCCACGAACATGTTGGATGGGTGATCGTAGACGTCCTCCGGCGTTCCGACCTGCTGGAGTTCGCCATGGTTGATTATGGCAATTCTGTCGCCCATCGTCATT
>JAMONK010000070.1 GCA_027065835.1 Thermococcus sp.
GTTCAAGGTCCCCCGGGTTGCTGTCCTCCTCGCTGGCCTCTCTTTTGAGGGCGTTCTTCAACCGTGAATGTGCTATCGCCTCAGCCTCTTCCCGTTTCATCTCCGGCTCGTAGTATCTCCCCTTTTTGACGACCGTCTCATCGAAGAAGCGCTTTCCCCTAACCGGAAACGGGTAGTTCATCAGCAGGGTCTTGAACGGTGATCCCGCCGGTATACCAAAGAATTCCACTTCTTCGATGCTTTCCTTAACCTTACTCTTCCCGTGAAGGTAGAAGAAGTAAACCGGAACCCAGTGAAGCTCCTTCTTCAGAACCCTCGCACCCGTTATATCCGCTGGCGCTCCATACTGTCTGGAGAGGAACTTGAGCAGCAGCCCAGCGGGGTCCTTCCTCATAGGTGGAAAGAAGAAGTGTTCCTCCTGAACCTCCGAGCCCGTATGGATATGGAACGTGGTTCCGCAGTAGGGACAGGTCGCTATGCTCACCGTGTCTGGAACCTTAAACGTTGCCGAGCATGTGGGACACGTTACCTCCATCTTCCTCACCCTATGATCCCCTTCCTTTCACGCTCAACGCGCTGGCCTTCCAGAGCCTTGTTTCCGGTGAACCAGCTGAGGGCCGCACCGCCGCTCATGACCAGGACCGCAAATATGGGGGAGTTGGCAAAGGCCGCCGCTCCAAAGGCGGCGATCAAAATCCCGATCCCCGTACCCGCGAGATACTGGGCCCGTCTGAAAACGTTCATTGGCTCCGTTGCCGCCACGCCCTTGCCGTCCCATCCAGCAAAGACGACGTGGAATATCGAGTCGCCATGACGGTAGTAGACCGTCCACATGGGCAGGAGAAGCAGCTTAACGTCCCGCGGTTCGTCGGCGTGGACGTCAAAGCGTTCTATCCTGTCCGATTTTGCCAAGAAGCGGTCTCTGATTATGTCGATGGCATCTTCATGCATCATGAGGATGGCATGCCTCTCGTCCATCTCTGTGTTCAGAATCTCGAGCTTTACTCTGCTCCATTCACCCTCTTCCAGCTCCATAAGCTTCTTCCCTCGGGGCATGCTCTTGGAGAAATGCGTGATCAGGTCATCAACACCGAGGCTCTCCACCTGTCTCCTCGCCGAACCAAGGAGCCTCATCTCCTCGTCCACCTTCTCGGTATAGTGCCGCTCAACTGTATGACAGCGGGTGTTTCCCTTTGAATCCGTGTGGCACTCCTCTTCCCGCTTCATGTAGCGAACCGTACCATAAACGTGGACCGTTCCGTTCCAGTAGGGGGCATAGTGCCCCTCGATATCGACGATCTGGATATTCTCCTTTATCCTCCTCAGATCAAAGTCGTGCTCGACCCTATCCCAGAAGGCCTTGGCTATGGCGTTCTTGTCGAGGGAGGGGATGATGAAAATTTTCTCGGTCTTCAGGTTACCACTGATGTGGTTCGGGAAACCGCAGTAGGGACATATGGCCACGATCGTTTCCGGAGAAACCTCAAGGGGGGCCCCGCACCTTTCACACTTAAATCCATCGAAGTCCATGAAAGCACCTCAAGGTACTTACCACTCTCCGGGTATTTAAGTATGCCCATTTTGAATTTCAAACTCATGTTATTCTTTAACCGAGTATATTGTCAGAAAGAACCTGTTCAGGTGTGGAATTCAAATGGAAAGTTTAAAATAGTAACCAACAAATTTAGGGTTACCTTAGAATATACGGAATATCTAACCGGTGGTTTTTATGACGGCGGAAACTGGTAGAAGTGCGGGTTCTACTCCCTGGGATATCGATCCTTTTGAGGAGCTTTATCGGCTTTGGAAAGCCATCACCGAAGGAATTCAACTTGGGATGCCACATATAGTTGGCAGGGCCAGAGTCGAGGAGGGCAGAGTATCGGGACTTGAGATGAACGTTATCCTCCATGAGACGGAGACAGAGCTCTCCTTCAAAGACGGAGATTACGTGTATTTCATAATCCCTGCAAAGCCGGAGGAAGGGATAGAGGGAATATACGTCAGGCTCGACAAAATTCTGGGTGATAGGGGATGAAAAGAAAGGGTACATCCATTAAGATAGAGGCCCCAAAGGATTCAATCGAGGCCGTTCTTAGGGACGTTCCAGGATTTGTCACCAACTGGCCCTACGTTGTGAGGATCAGCATGAGGGATGGACTGAAGGCGGAGATAATGATGCCCCGCTTTGTGTTCAGGTTCAGGGACACCTACAGGGTTGAGTATCATTCCGATTACAACAGTCACATCTACGATGGAACGGGTGATAGGGGCCATCTCACGCTTGTGATCACACTGAAGGAGTGGCAGAAGTACGTTGATGTAGTACTGGAGCTGTCTTACAAGGGTAAGGGCGAATTCTGGCTTGGAAAGACCCTTCAGGATTTCGTGGAGAAGGTTGGGAAGGCCGTTAAGGAACTGGCTGAGAGCAGGCCGATTAAAGCTCCCGAGCCCACAGCCACTTCCAGTGACGATGGTATTGCCGCAGGGGTTGATTTTTCGAACCCGATGAGCGTTGCGGAGTTTCTCTCAAAGTCTCAGATGGTTCACAGCGGGCTCCACGTGATTTCTGCAGAGGGCCTGCTGGGGCTGATAGGAGAGCTCCGGGGGAACATCAGGAGCAACGTACTTTACATCTCCGGGATAACAAACGATGGGACGAGATCCTTCAAGGTCCTTCTGAACGGAAGCAGGGTCCTTGCCATCGAATTCAGAGACAAAAACGGAACCGAGGTAATAAAGGTCGAAGATGACGAGGATGCAGGAAAGGCCCTGGAGCTGACGAAAAAGGTTCAGGGTGCTTACATGGTCAATGTATGGGTGCCTGTAGGAGGTGTTTGAATGATAAAGAACATGAACAGCTACCCCCTCTACGACGACGGGGAGCACAAGGTCTACTGGCTCGGAATAGAGGAGGCCGAGGATGAGAAGGGAATACTCACCAATCAGTACCTCGTGATCGACGGAAACGAGGGTGCATTAATCGAACCCGGAGGGTTCTTTGTCTTCTCCCGGGTTC
>JAMONK010000071.1 GCA_027065835.1 Thermococcus sp.
CCCGGGCCTTGCCGAGTGGCTCGATGAGAGATGCAGTACGAGATGCAGGGAACTGGCGGCCTTCGTGGCTGTGAGGGGGACGAGGGCGTGAAGAAGGTTCGACTGATATCCCGGGACGAAGCTTTTAAGCGGGCGGAACGCATAGCAGAGGAGTACCGGGCGATCCATGGGGTGGAGTTCACCGTGGAGGACCGGTTCATCCGCATCGACGACGTGGTCCCCACCCAGGCCGTATTAAGCGAGGTTAAGCTGCTGGTGGTTCTGCAGGAGATAAAGCACGGCTACAACGCTCCGATAATAGTCATACCCTACAACCGGAAATATTACCTGGTTGACGGCCACCACAGGGCGTTTGCCCTCAAAAAACTTGGTTTCCGGGAAGTCGAGGCCCTGATACTACAACCGGATTCTCTATTCATGCCGGGTGCCCTTAAAACGGTCGAGAAGAGCGGGTTAAGAAGATTGGAAGATATGAAAGTGGTGAGGGACTAACCGCCCTCCCAGATCACGTACTCTTTCCTTGCGATGAAGATGGGTTCGATCCTCTTCCTGACGACAACGACCTTGTCCCTGCCGTACTTCTGGTAGAGTCCCTCTATGAACTTTTCAAAGACTCCCGACGGCATCGAGGCCTTTGCGGTTATGGTGTTGTTGCCCTCCCTGAGGTTCAGATCACCCTTAACCGGCACGTACTCGATTATGTCCATGTGCGGCTCGAGGTAGAAGTCCTTCTTGTATATGTCTTTGCCGTTGGGGGCCACGTAGTACACGATGCTCGCACGAAGCGTGAGGTTGGCGGTGTAGTCCCTTCTGAACGCTGCCTTCAGCTCAAGGGTGCCGCTCTTCCCCTCCGGAAGGACGTAGCTTGGGTCCGCTATCTTCCCGTTGACCTTCGGGGCACTGGTCAGGACGCCCACTGGGCCCGCCTGGTAGAGCACGAAGCGGTACTTGGTGGCGTTCGGGACGTATAGGTTGACCGTTACGGGGGTCTCGTTGAGGTGGTTGATGTAGAGGCCCTTTACCAGGGTCTTCCTGTCCACCAGTTTAGTCCCGTTGTAGGCCTCGAAGACGAGGGTGGCATCTTTGATGTCCCTTCCAAAGGCGGATATCCAGAGACGAAGCGTCTGGTTTCCCAGGGGGAGTTTGCCCCCACCGAGGGTGCTGTAGAAGGCCTTCCACGTGCCGTTCTCCAGCCTGTCTATCCTGTAGACCGCGAAGGGTCTGAATTTGTAGACCATGACGCTGAAGGTGCTGTGGACAGGCATGAAATTGGCGTAGAGCTTCTGGGCGTCCCACGGTTCGAGGGAGAACGGGATACGGAAGGCCAGCCTGACGTAGTTGCTGAAGGCGATCTTCCTGTAGGCCAGAACCCCGTAGTTCTGGAAGATGTAGAGGACGTAGGGCATGTCACCCCTTCCGTGTATGACCCTCCCCGTCGTCATGTCTATCGTCATTATCGGCTGTGCCGCGCCGTTGGGGGTGTCGATGTAGACTATCTGCCTGCCGCTCTCGTTTGCGTAGTGGATGTACTTCCTCCCTATTGCGTAGAGCATTCCAAGGTCGTGGTACTCACCGTAGTTTATGGCCCCACCCAGGTAGCTTATGGCGTTGAACTTGTAGAAGTCGCTGCCCTGGTACAGCGGGTTCATGTAGGTTATTATGTAGTTCAGCTCCCAGGCCTCGAAGTCCACCTCGCTCTCGTTCCAGTAGTGCGTGAAGAACTTGGCCACGAGATAGCGCCTGTCGTAGGCGTGTCCACCATCCGTTATCGCCCTCCTGTGGCTCAGGAGGCTCGACTCGATCCAGTAACCGTAGTCCCACCAGCTGGTCGCGCTGTCGAGCGGGTTGCTGTTGTTCTTGAGCCACTCTAGGGTGTTCACCCAGTCACCTGGGACCGAGCCCTGGGATTTGGAGTAGGCGTGGGCGATATCGCTTGAGTACCTGGCTCCGACGACTGGTATCGGAACGAAGAGCAGGATAAGGAAGATGGCGTAGAGGGCTTTCGTGTTTATTGATTCTCTCATGTTCTCAACGAACAGGAAGGCTTCTCCCACCGCCACGCCTGCCAGCAGGAGCAACGCCCCAGACGCCTGGAAAACGAACCTGACGCTCAGGTAAAGAAGGTACAGTGAGGCGCTGTAGTACGTGACGAGGAATATCTCCTTGTAGCCGCTGACGTCGGCTTTGGCAAGCTTCGTGACGAGCCTTGCGAGCACTATGGCGAACCCCGCTAGGGATAGCAGGAACACCAGGGCGTCTTTGGATTTAACACTGTAGTAGGATTTTATAGTCCCAAGGTTCGTTTTGGCCAGTTCGGCCACCGTCTGGTAGAGGGGGTTTGACTGGTACGCTGCACCGAAGAACTTCCAGAGGTCCCTTCCAAAGTACGCGTAGGCCGCTGCAAAGCCGAGGATGACCACCACCACTACCGTTCCAAACCTGTGCTTCCTGTCGGAGTAGTTCAGACCGACCTTTTCGCCGAGGAACATCACCGCCACGAGTACCAGAAGCGCGGCGAACGCTTCCAGGGCGAAGATCAGGAAGCCTTTTATTCCCACAAATCCCCCGAGGGAGAGACCCAGACCTATCAGGAGGGATACTCCGTAGAGGGGGTAGCTGTCCCTAACGAATTGTTTGAGCTCTTCCATTTTGCCGAAGGTGAAGAGCACCACGGGGTAAACTGCCAGCAGGGCTAGGAGGATTCCGACACCGAACTGGCTTCCGTTCCAGACCCCCATGTAGAGGGGGCTGAGCAGCAGGAAGAGGGCCCCCCAAAGGATCTTCTTCCAGTTCCACTTCCCTTCTTCGATGTACAGGAGAAAGGTGACCATGGTGTAAAGGAAGAACATCATGAACGGCCCTTCACCACGGTTGTTGCCCGAGAACGTTTTGCTGAAGTTGGCGTAGGAGAAGCTCATGAAGGCGGCCGCCCACAGGCCTGCCCAGTCCGAATGAAGCTTTCTTCCAAGCAGATACACCGCTATTATCGTCATTGCACCGACGAAGGGTGGCCACAGCTTGAATGCCCCCATAACCGTGGTGCCGAAGAGGGCGTGGGTTATCTTATAGAACCAGGCCTGAACGACGTAGAGGCCGAGGTAGCCTCCCTTCAGCGTTATGCCTGTTGGCGGGTTGGCGTACGCCAAGTACTTCGGGATCCCTTCCTTTATGGCGATTTTGTAAAGCTCAAAGTGGTAGAACGTATCGGGATCGAGGAACGTCTTGTAGTTCGACGTAACGTCCCTTATCCTGAAGCCTATGTACGCCAGCAGGAGGACGAGTGCGGGAATGCCGTACGTTTTCAGCTTCCCGTAATAGTGGGAGAGACTCCTTCCGGAGTCCGATTTTTTCTTCTTCTTTTTGACATCGGTTTTCACCATAGGAACCACCTCACTCCACGGTAACGGATTTGGCCAGGTTTCTTGGTTTATCGGGGTCGTTGCCCCTCAAAACCGCCAGATGATAAGCGAGGATCTGAAGGGGAACCACGTAAACTATCGGGGTTAAGGCCTCGTTTACGGGCGGCATCTCTACGAGAACATCCGCAGTTTCCCTGAGCTCATCCGAGTCGCTCAGGGCGACGACCATGGCCCCCCTGGCCTTTGACTCTTCTATGTTGCTCACCATTTTATCAAAGAGGCGCCCGCTTGGTGTGATCGCGACCACGGGGACACCCTCCTCCAGCAGGGCAAGCGGCCCGTGCTTGAGCTCCCCCGCGCTCAGCCCCTCGGCGTGGATGTAGCTTATCTCCTTGAGTTTAAGGGCACCCTCAAGCGCCGTGGGGACGTTGATGCCCCTTCCGATATAGAAGAAATCCCTTTGGTCCTTTAAGCTCTCTGCAAGCTCCTCTAAACCCCCAGCATGGGAAAGGACACTTTCAACAAGTTGCGGCACGTTCATAAACTCGTCTTCAAGCGTTTTAAGCTCCTCCTCCCTCATCCTGCCGAGCTTCCTTGCCAGCTCCATGGCAAGCATCGTCAGAACTGTGAGCTGGGTCGTGTAGGTCTTGGTCGCCGCCACCCCGATCTCGGGTCCTGCGTGTGTGTAGAGGGTGATGTCCGCTACGCGGGTCGCCATACTGCCGACGACGTTCACTATCGCCATGACCTTGGCGCCCTTCCTCTTCGCCAGTTTCATCGCCGCAAGTGTGTCCGCCGTCTCGCCGCTCTGTGTTATGGCTATTACAAGGGAGTCCCCGTCAAGGATGTTCTCTGCCTCGTACCGGAACTCACTGGCCTCCTCCACGAGTGCTATCTTCCCTGCAAGCCGCTGGAAGAGGTACTTCCCCACAAGGGCCGCATGGTAAGAGGTTCCCATTGCCACGAAGAACACCTTGCTGTACTTTGCTATCTCTTCCGCCACGGCCGGGATCAGGTCGCTGTTTCCGTGGATCGCGTCTTTTATTGCCCTGGGCTGTTCGTATATCTCCTTCAGCATGAAATGGGGATATCCACTCTTCTCGGCCATATCCAGAGTCCAGTCTATCTCCTGAACGGGTTTCTCTACCTTCTCCCCGGTCTTCAGCTTTTTCACTGTGTACGATTCTCTCGTCAGAACCGCGTATTCCCCGTCGTCCAGGAAGACCGCCTTCCTAGTGTACTCCAGAAAAGCGGGGACGTCACTCGCCGCGAAGTTCTCTCCCGTTCCGAGTCCAAGCACTAGCGGGCTCTCGTTCCTTACGAAGTACAACCTGTCCGGTTCCCCGGCGTACACTATCCCCAGTGCAAAGGAGCCCTTGAGCCTTAGAAGAGCTCTTCTCATGGCGTCTTCGAAGTTTCTGGAGGATTTCAGTTCTTCCTCTATTAGGTGGGCTATGACCTCCGTGTCGGTATCGCTTTTGAAGGTGTGTCCTTTTTTCCTGAGCTCTTCCCTCAGCTCCAGGTAGTTCTCGATTATACCGTTGTGCACGAGGGCTATTTTGCCGGAACAGTCGGTGTGGGGATGGGCGTTTATCTCGTTTGGAACCCCATGGGTGGCCCAGCGGGTGTGGCCGATCCCCCGATTTCCGGGCATGTTGAGCAGGCCGAGCTCGCTCACCAGGGGGTCTATCCTCCCCGCTCCCTTCCTAATATGCAGGCCTTCCCCGTCACCTGTAACAACACCGGCAGAATCGTAACCACGATATTCAAGCCGTTTAAGGCCCTTGACTATAACTTCACAGGCCCTGCGCCCTCCGATGTACCCTATTATACCGCACATCCCGCTTCACCGGTTACCCTTACTTTTGCCCTAAATAAATCCCGGAAGTTAAAAGCCTTTCTTCCGGTGCCCGGAATGGATGAGCTTTTGAGGACAACGGGAAAAAGGATTTATACCCCCGTTCCTACGGGTATGGGGTGCGGTGATGGACAAGCGGCTCGATGAGTTCCTGACTTCGGTGTCTTCGGAAAGCCCTGAAAAAGCCAGAAAAACCGGAAAGAAGCGCAGAAAGCTTAAGCCCACAAACCTGGAGGCTTTTCTTCCTGAAGAGCACATCAACTACTTCAAAGGCCTCAGGATAGGTTCCAAGAAGATCAGGAACGCAAGGATAGAGGAGCTATAGTGGCTCCGCTATTATCGCCCTTCTGTTGAACTCGAAGACGAAGGCCCTTCTGTCCCCGCGGAGGCCCGACTCTATACGCTTTCTGAGGTTCCAGTACTCACTGTCCGGGACACTGACGCGCAGTGTGGCCCTCCCGAAGCCCTCCCTTTTGAGGACGTCGTTTATCCTCATCGGATGGAAGGGAACGGCGTCAATGACCACGTAGGTTCTCTTAAGGTATTCACTTTTTATCTCATCGGTTCCGGTCGCTATAACGCGTCTTTTGTCCTTAAGAAGCATCTTGGGGTTTCCTGGGAGGAGGTGGAACAGCTCGTTGATCAGGTCCGCGTAGGCGACCGCGGGAGGAATCTCGTAGAGGTAGCCCATCACCTCATCGCTCCACTCGACCACGTTCTCAAGTCCAGACCGCTCCTCGATGCGCATCCCGGCCGGCAGGAGAACCGCGCTTCGCCCCGTCCGTGCCAGCCCCTCGAAGTAAAATGTCAACCGGTTGAGCGCCCCGTTGAGGTCAATGTACTCAAACTCCCCCCTCCAGGGGACTTTCTCCCTCCTTATCTGGGGTGGAAGGTCGAATATGAAGAGGTCCGTCTTCTCCCTGTAGATCCGGTAAACCTCCAGGGGGCTCGGTAGCAGGCCCTCAAGGTTTCGCTCTGGGGCCGCAGGCGGACGTGCCGGGTCCGAGAACACGACATCGGCATCGATCCGCTCGACGGTCTCGGGGCTCAGCGAGTCAGCGGCTATGAACTCGATGTTGTCGACCCCGTACTTCTCGGCATTTCTCTTTGCGTATTCTATCCTCCGCGGGTCGATGTCTATACCGTAGGCCCTATCCAGGTTCATTGCGTAGAAGATGAGCTGGATTCCAACTCCGCAGGATACGTCCGCCAGGCTCCTCACACCCGATTCCTTAAGGCGCTCGCTCCTGTACTTGGCGACCGCTTCGTGGGTTGCGTACCTGAGGCCCTCCCTGTCCATCCAGAGATCGTCCCGCGAGAACTTGTTTCCTGCTTTCAGTCTGGCCCGCGCTATTTCCACGGCTTCTGCCCAGTCCTCACCCAGTTTGGCCTTCAACCCCTTTGGGTCCAGTCCCCTCCTGAGGGCTTCAACCGCGAGCTTTACCCCTTCTTCCCCTATCATCAGCCTCCCCTCGTGGGGAAGCTTAAAAAAGTTGCCGCACTACTCCACGTGGTGGCCACCATGAAATGGAAAACCCTGGCGTTCATACTCATATCGGCTGGTATAATACTGTCCTCCTTCTGGTACCTCTACAGAACGGCGTCCTCACCGGCGCTCAGAGGGTACATAGGTGACGAGGTCTGGTACATCCCGGCGAGCAGGAACGTACTCCACCGTCTGGGGGTCGACGTCCACTACGTGAACGGTACAACGGGCTCGGAGGGGGTGAACATCATCTTCTCCAACGTGTCTTCCAAACTGCGCTACGCCTCCACTGTTGAGATGATAGCCGACGACTACAACGCGACGTTTGAGATGGAGTACTACAAATTCCCAGGACTGTACTTTGAGATCCCGTCCCGGAACCTCGGGGCATTCCGAAAATCGCTTGCGAAAGAGCTCCCCTCCGGAAGCTACTACGTTGTTCCTGGGTTCAGGTACCCCGATAAGGACAACATCCAGAACTACCTCAACCTTGAGCACCCATTCCTCGGGAAGGACCTGATAATGCTTGGAATGCTGAGGGAGGACAAGCCGATAAACTGGCGCATTCCCGGCCTCATCGAATTTGCCCTCATAGGTGTACTGGTTCTCCTAGCAGCGTACAGAATAAGCGGGAGCTATCTCGCCTCCCTTATCGCCCTGATCTTTGTAGCTGCCGACCCAACGCTTCAGGCAACCGCACTGGCCGCCATGCTGGACATCCACGTGGCGTTCTTCGTCACCCTCTTCATGCTTGTACTAATCTACGAAAGGCGTATGGGCGCAGGAGCGGCGCTTGGCCTTGCGGCGGCAGCAAAGCTGAGCGGTGCATTCGGATGGCCGGTGCTTCTCGTGGATGCATTCAAAGGGGAGAGACGTTTGAGCCGTTTCATGGCGGTTATAGCCCTAGTTCCAGGGGTCGCTTTCATCATCCCGAACCTGACCGCGATAAGGGCGGTTGGTTTTGAATACTGGCTCCGGCAGTTCCTGGGCAGCTTTAGGTGGCATCTCAGCTACAAGGGGCCGAACCCGAACACTTCCCCGTTCTGGCAGTGGTTCGTTAACAACACCCCATTCCCCTTCCACTTCAACCCGAACATCTACGCCCAGACCGATCCCTTCCTGCTGCTGGCCATGGTGGTCTTCATATTCGCCATCCCGTGGGTTTACAGGAAGAGGACAAGGGTCGTCGTACCCTTCGGGATATTCTGGAGCACCCTCGCACTGTTCGCCCTCCAGTACGCATTGGGGGGAAAGACCCAGTTCAGCTTTTACGCCACGGTTCTCGTTCCGCCCGCCGCGGTGACTATGGGAGTCGTGCTGAACGAGATAATCCGCTGGGAGGCATTCAGGGAGTCCATAAAGATGTACTGGGCCTGGATCCTACGCATTAAACGGAGGATCTGGGACGTTACCGGGATCTCCCGGTGAACCTCTCCAGCGTGAGTTGCCCTTCCCTTTTTTGGGCCTTTCCTTCAACGTTCTCCCTTATCTTCTCCAACGTCTTCCAGGTTTTCCGGACTATGGGGGGGAACTCGCCGTGTTCCCGGTAGTAGTGTTCGAGAAACGTCCTCGTCCGTGGATCGCTCGGGTATCCTGAACCTATCTCGCCGTACTCTTCCTTGAGCGCTTCGATAAGCCTATCCCTTGTCACTTTGGCCAGGATGGAGGCCGCGGATACTGGGATGAACCTGTCATCCGCCTTGTGCTCTGCGATTATTCTGGGAGCGAAGTCCAGCCCCCTGGATATTTCCTCACCGAATCTCTCCTCTTTGACGTCCGCCGCGTCTATGTACAGCACATCGGGCTTCACCTTCAGGGAGTTCAACGCCCGGATGAAGTTTTTAACCTCGAATTCGTTGAGCGTGCACGTTCTTCCATCTATCTCCTCGGGCCATAATTCGAGGAGCACGTAGTCGTCCAGGAGGTTGACTATCCTGTCGAACAGCATCTCCCTGCGTCCGGGACTGAGTTTCTTGGAATCCTTGACCCCGAGTTTTGCGAGCTCGGGTACGTTCTCCTCATCTACAACGACGGCGCCAATGACCATGGGACCTATAACCGGCCCCCTACCCGCTTCGTCGATTCCACCGAGTTTTAAGCCCAATGCACTCACCTCCTGGACAACAGCACCCCGTAGATCACCCCGAGCATTATGGTCGCCAGGCCGCTTGGGGGTATACCGGTGAAGTAGGCCAGAACCACCGACGAGAGCTCAACACCAAGGGTCAGGAAGAGGCTAACCCCGAGTATCTTCCTGATGTCCGAGCTCATCATCAGCGCTATCGCCCCGGGCAGAACCGCGACCACCTGGAGGGTTATCAGGCCGACGGTCTTCACTATCAGGGCACCAATGCCGCCGACGAGAACGTAGAGGATCATCAGGTACGCCCTTGAGTTCCCTCCGTAGCTCTCCAACCCCTCTGGATCAAAGCTCAGGTACAGGAAATCCCTGTAGAGCAACAGCATGATGAAGAACGCTACTATTCCCCCTACCACAAGGGTCAGGAGGTCGTTGAGCGTTATCAGGAATATCTCCCCCGTCAGGTAGGAGACTATGTTCTCGCTCAGGGGGAAGTACGGTCTGCTGGCCATCACCTTGTAGAGCACTCCAAAGCTCAGAACGGTCAGTCCGGCCACAAAGCTGGCCACGATACCAACCGCGGAATCCGATGAAAAGCCTTTCTTTTCGAGCTCGGCGATCAGGACAACGACTATTATCGTCACGATGAGGGCGACTATCATCACGAGGGAAAGGTTCTCCAGGATCAAACCGAAAACCATTCCAAGCACCGCACCGAATAGGAGGGAGTGGAACGTGGCGTGGGTCAGAAACGCGAGCCCTTTCATGTTTATTATTGGACTCAGAAGCCCCAGGAGGACACTGACGGCTATACTGGCCAGGATTGCCCTGAGGATGTACTCGGGGATCACATCTCCTCCCTCCGGTGGTAGATATGGGCATCCCCGGTTATGCAGAACAGCTTCCCCTCAACCTTCACGGCCCTGGCCAGGGGGCCGTAAACTGACTTTACCACATCGTCCCTGAGAACCTCTTCCGGCTTCCCAAACTCTATTAGGCGTTTGTTTATCAGCATGACCCTGTCGCCTATCTCCAGCAGGGGGTTGATGTCGTGTGTCGTGATTATCATCGTAAGCCCCCTCTCCCGTTTTATCTTGCTCAGAACCGCGGTCACCTCGACCCTCGCTGAGGGGTCCAGGGCGGAGAGGGGCTCGTCGAGAAGCAGAAGCCTGGGATCACTCATGAGGGCTCTGGCCAGGAGGACGCGCTGCTTTTGTCCCCCGCTTAGTTCACGGAACAGCCGGTTCTCCATTCCGGCAAGGCCAACGAATCCCAGTACCTCCTTAGCTTTGTCCATTGCACTGGTGGGAATCCTGAAGTGCAGAAAACTTTCCCTGTAGATGCTCCCCATTGCGACGACTTCCATGGCCGTCAGCGGAACGCGTTCGTTGAGGGAGTGGCTCTGCGGAACGTACGAGATTAGATCCCTTGCTTTATGGGGAGGTTCGCCAAAAACGAGGAGTTTACCGGAGTACTCACTGTGCAACGCTGCTATCGTTCTGAGGAGGGTTGTTTTTCCGGCCCCGTTTGGACCCAGGAGCAGCATGGTCTTTCCCTCTTCAACGTTGAACGTGAGTCCCTCCAGGGCAGGCTGCCCTCCGTAGAGTACTGTGAGGTTCTCCGCTTCCACCGCGTTCATGTCCATCTCCAGACTCCAGTTTAATTGGTGCGTTTTTAAACTTTCATGCGCCCATAGTGCCCAGTTATGGGTACTGACCGGGAGGTTTGCAAAAATTTTAAAAACGTTCCCACCTACCAACTTTGGAAAATTTTTGCAAGGCTTAAGCTTATAAGGGCTCAAGTCAAGCCTCAGGAGGTGATGTTCATGGCGTACCACAGACGTGGAAACAGGGGAAGAAAAAAGAGTAACAGACAGGTTCAGGGGGACGAAGTGATCAGGGTGCCCCTTCCAAGAGGGGGTCAGATCTTTGGGGTGATCGAACAGGCCCTCGGATCCGGTTGGATGGACGTCCGCTGTGAGGACGGCAGGATAAGGAGATGCAGGATACCCGGCAAGCTCAAGAGACGCATGTGGATGCGTGTTGGCGACCTCGTCATAGTCCAACCCTGGTCCGTTCAGTCGGAGGAACGCGGGGACATAGTGTACCGCTACACCAGAACCCAGGTGGACTGGCTCCTGAGAAGGGGCAAGGTAAGTCAGGATTTCCTGAGCGGCGGCGATGTGCTTCTCTGACCTCATCTCAGTGTGGTGGCTATGTCCGAAAGGGAGTTTGAGAGGGCTATTGAAGAGCTCATCGGATTACGGGAGCGTCGTGAAAAGGGCAGTGAACTGTATAAAATCGCCAACGAGGTGTTCGACAAGAGCACAACCGAGACCCTTTCGTACCTCCACCGCAGGGGGTGGATAGAGCACCTCCAGGGGGTCGTCTCGACCGGAAAGGAGGCGAACGTGTTTACTGGGGTTACATCGGAAGGAGAGAAGGTGGCGGTGAAGGTTTACCGGACGTACACCACCGAGTTTCGCCGCATATGGGAGTACCTGGCGGCTGATCCGCGCGTTGGATACCTGCCGAAGGACATGCGTAAGCTGGTCTTCGTTTGGACGCGTAGGGAGTTCAAGAACCTTCAGAGGGCCATTAAATACGCCGTCCGTGTCCCTGAACCAAAGATCTTCCGCAACAACGTTCTTGTGATGGAGTTCATCGGGGGAAACGGACCGGCACCGCGCCTTAAGGATGTTGAGCGTGAGCTTGAACCCCAGGACCTTGAAGAGCTCTACAGCTTCACGATGGGTGTTATAGAGCGTCTGTGGAGGAGGGGGGATATGGTCCACGGGGACATGAGCGAGTACAACATCTTGATCTGGGATTCCCCCGTGGTGATAGACTGGTCCCAGGCAACTGTAAAACGGAATAAAATGTCCGTAGCCCTCCTCAAGAGGGACCTGTGGAATGTAATCAACTACTTCACGCGTAAAGGAGTTCACACAGAGGATTTCAATGAAAAGCTTAGGGAGCTCCTCGAAGCTTAGAGGGTGAGAGTATGGATGAGTTTGAGAGATTGCTGAAGAAATACGAAAGGGTTGACAAGGAGAGCGGGCATGAAGGCGAGCTCTCGTACGAGGCCATGGGCGAGCAGGAGGAGTTCGTTAGAATACCCAAGGACAGGGTGGCCGTCCTTATAGGGAGGAAAGGAGGCACCAAAAAGGAGATTGAAGACAGAACGAAGACGAAGGTGGAGGTTGACAGCGAAACCGGAGAGGTCTTCATAACGTCCACGGAAGAAACCGACGACCCCCTGGCGGTTTGGAAGGCGAGGGATGTTGTTACAGCCATTGGCAGGGGATTCTCACCGGAGAGGGCCTTTAGACTCTTCAACGAGGGGGAGGTTTTGGAGGTGGTGAACCTCTCCGACATCGTCGTTGGCAGTGAAGGAAACGCCCTTCCACGTGTTAGGGGGAGGATAATAGGGAGAAGGGGTCGTACGAGGGAGATTATCGAGGAGATGAGCGGTGCGGATATCAGTGTTTACGGTAAAACCGTTGCTATCATAGGTAATCCCCTTCAGGTGGAGATAGCGAAAACTGCGATAGAGAAGCTCGTTAAGGGCTCGCCCCACAGCTCCGTTTATCGGTACCTTGAGAGGAGGAAGAAGGACCTTAAGGTTGAGGGAGCTGGATACACGCTCATGGAGTGAGGGAGGTTGAAAGATGGCCGAAGCTAAAGAACTGTTTAAGGAATTTAAGGTGCAGAGTGTCAGTGAGTTCTTCAGACGGAACGCGGCAATGCTCGGCTACACCGGTAAAATCCGGTCGCTTACAACGGTTGTCCACGAGGCGGTTACCAACTCGCTTGACGCCTGCGAGGAGGCTGGAATACTTCCCTACGTCCGCGTGGAGATCGAAGAAATTGAGAGGGAACACTATAAGGTCGTGGTTGAGGACAACGGGCCTGGAATCCCTGAGAAGTTTATAACCCACGTCTTCGGCAAGATGCTGGCCGGCACAAAGGCCCACAGGAACATACAGAGCCGAGGTCAGCAGGGGCTTGGCATAAGCGGTGCGGTTATGTTCGCCCAGATAACCAGCGGAAAGGCGACGCGCGTTGTGACGTCCATCGGGAACGACGAGATAATTGAGGCCTGGGTTAAAATAGACGTGGACAAGAACGAGGGCAAGATAGTGCAGAAGACGAAGAAGCCCAATCCAAACGGCTGGCGTGGGACCAGGATAGAGCTTGAGGTCAAGAACGTCCGCTACGTCCGCTCGAAGCAGGGGGTGTACTGGTACCTCAAGCTCACGGCCATAGCGAATCCCCACGCCCACATCGAGCTCATCGAGCCGGACGGAAAACTCATAGCGTTCCCGCGTTCGAGTGACGACGTCCCCAAGCCTCCGATTGAGATGAAGCCCCATCCGCGCGGCGTTCTCACCGATGACGTTTACAGAATGGCCAAGAAGACCAGGAGGAGCAGTCTGAAACGCTTCCTAATCGGCGAGTTCTCCAGGATAAGTGACAAGAAGGTCGACGAGCTGGTTGAGTACATCGCCGCTCTAAGACTCATAAAGACCGAGAAGGACAAGAACGTCCAGGATCAGCTCTACGAGAGGCTTGTTAAGGGGGAGGTCAAGACGGTCCTCCGCTCCTTTAAAGGGTACACCAAGGTCGTCAAGCAGGTTGCGAAGGCGATGGAGAAACCGCCGGAGAAGATCAGCTGGCACGAAGCTGAGGAGATAGTTGAAGCCTTCAAGTACATGAAGTTCATGGCCCCCCCGACCCACGGTCTGAGGCCGATAGGTGAGGAGAACATCGAGAAGGGGCTGAGGGGAATCCTCAAGCCGGAGTTCGTCACCGCCGTTACCAGGTCGCCCAAGGTCTACTCCGGGGGTATCCCCTTCCAGGTTGAGGTCGGTTTGGCCTACGGGGGGGAGATCCAGGCGGGTTTTGATGTTCTGAGGTACGCCAACCGTGTTCCGCTTCTCTTCGATGCGGGCTCGTGTGTGACGACGCTGGCGGCACGCTCCGTTGACTGGAAGAGATACAAGGTCGATGACCTCGATAGGG
>JAMONK010000072.1 GCA_027065835.1 Thermococcus sp.
ATCGGTTCGCGGTTGTAGTTTATCGCTCTGGCTGAGGCGTTTGACCTTTGGCCAAGCTTTGCCGCGTATTCTCTGTTCGTGATGAACTCGGTGATTATTCCGTCCTTGATGAGATAGCGCGGTCTTGCTTTGACGCCCTCGTCGTCGTAGAGGTAGAAGCCCCAGCTGTTCGGCAGGGTCGGGTCCTCTATGACGGTGACGGATTCACTTCCGATTCTCTCGCCGAGCATGTCCGGCTTGACGAAGCTCTCTCCAGCCTGAGCGGCTTCCCTTCCGAAAATCCTGTCCGACTCGTATGGATGGCCGACGCTCTCGTGGACGGCTATGCCTGCCACCTCAGGGCTTATGACCAAGTCAACCTTGCCTTCGGGAGCCTTTTGGCCTTCATAAATCAGCTTCTTGAGGGCCTGGACGTCCTTAACCGCCCAATTCCACGGCTCGTCCTTCTCGATGAGCTCCAATCCGCCGGAGAACGCCCTCTGGACGAACGGTGCCTGCTCCATCTGGCCGTTCTCGAAGACGACGAGGTTGTAGGTCACCGAGACCCTCGGTATGACGCTCTCGATGAATGCCCCATCGCTGTTGGCTATTATCTTGTGCCACACCTGATCGGAGTAGCCGAGGTAGCGCATGGGCACGTTTACCCCGGCTGCCTTTACCTCCTCCTCGACCTTCCTGAGGAGCTCCATCTTCTCCTCCGGGGAGACGTCCCTGAAGTCCTTGCGCATCTTGACCTCGTAATAAACCTCGTGGAAGTCCTCATCGCTGAACCTTATGGGCTCGTTTCTCACCTTGGAGGCCGCTCTGGCCAGCTTGACGGCCTTCTTGACGGCCTCGCTCACGCTCTCCTTCGTGAGGACGTTGGTGCTTGCGAAGCCCATTCCTCCATCGACCAGAACCTTTACACCCATTCCCCTGTCGGCGAGTATCTCAAGGCCTTCGGGATTGCCGTTCTTCATAGCCAAAGAAGTGCCGTTCTTCTCCTCAAAGCGGGCCTCGGCATAGCTTGCCCCCAGTTCGAGGGCCTTCTCAACCGCGAACTCTACGAGTTCATGCATGCACATCACCTCGGTTTACTGCATAGAATGGTGCGTACGGAAGTATAAAAGTCTTTCCGTTAAGATGTACATCTTAATGTGTCATTTAATGGGCATGAAGGACTAACTACATGCAGGGAAGCACAAAATTTTTATACTTCTAACTGAACTACTTTGGGTGATACCATGGGTGACCCACAGTCCGCAAGAAATCTGATACACATTGGTGATATAATAAACTTGATTGTGGGTGTTTTGGTGTTTTTGGTTATTGTTGTGTTCAGTCTTGGTTTCGGCATAGTGGTGGCTTGGATACCCATAGCGATTGCAATATGGACCCACTTCAGGGCCAGCGACGCCCTCAGATTGATAGACGAGGGAAGGTACAAGGAGGCCAAAGATAAAGTCATGATACCATCGATCCTGTCGCTGATCTTTAACTCCTTGATAGGGGGCGTTATAATCCTAATAGGGGCTATTTCCCTGCCTTCAGAGGGGCCCCAGTGATTTTTCTTTTAACTTTGTTACTGTGTCTCCTCACACTCGCACGGCTTCTTGCCGCAGTAGGGGCAGACCCCGGGGTATTTCTTCTTCGCCGCTTCCTCAATATCGATATCGAGCAGGTTGGCCAGGCTCGCGAGCCACGCTAACACGTCTGCGAACTCCTCCTCCATAGCATTGTGGTCGTTCTCCCTTATCGCCTCGCTCAGCTCGCCGACTTCCTCTACGAACCAGAGGAAGGTCCTCTCCACCCCCCTCTTCGAGTCCTTGTGGAAGTATATGTCGCGGATGAGCCTCTGAAACTCACGAAGTTCCATACTTATCACCGAGATGAAAATGCAGGGGGACTATAAAAAGGGGACGGTGCCCGGGAGCCAACGTGACAATCCTGTTGTTCCCTCCGCGATATTTTCGGCAAAAGTTTTTGAGCAGATCATCCAAATAGATATGATAGTTTCGGATTTTGAGGAAGGGTGAGCAAGGTGACAATAGGTGGGGTAACCGGACCGGGCGGTGCTGGAAAAACGTCGCTTACCGTGAACCTTGGAGCGCTTCTGGCCCATGATGGGGTACGAACGCTGCTCATAGACGCCGATCTCTATTTTCCAGACATGGCCTTCCACCTCGGGATAAAGTCCCCGTACACGATCAGCACCTACCTGAAAAACCCCCGCGTGGATCTCGAGTGGCTGATCCATCGCTACCGCCTCCATGGACTCTATGCAGTAATAGGGGACACTGAAGCGTCACCTGATCCAGATGCGCCTTACTCAAAGATACCCGGCCTTTTGGAGATGCTCAGGCATTTCTATGGGGCCATCCTGGTTGATTTTCCTCCGGGACTGCCCGTTGCCGCCCACAAGGTTGTAGATATGCTGGATTTCCAGATCCTGGTGATTGACCCATCTAACGTCCCGCTGGTTGATACCGAAGGTCACGTGGAGGCAACGATCAGAAAGTTCCGGGAGATGGGATGTCCCAACTTTGGAGTCGTCATTAACCGCCCGTTCCTCCCGCAGGATCGACTGGAGGATCTGATTTCGTTTATCGAGGACACCCTCGAGGTACCCCTGTACGGTATTATCCCTTTTGACCCAGCGATCTTTGAGGAGACCTCATCTGGAATCGTCTCACCGGAGGTTGCCTTTGAGCCCCTGAGGGGACTGGCAGGTCTTATCGAGGACCGTTTTCTGTGAGATCCGTGGCAGGACGTGGATAGCAGCTTGAACTGTGCGATGTCTTCCGTCCCGTCTTCAGAACGTCGGCAGTTCGATGATCTCGTCCCATAACCTCTCAGCCAGCTCCCGTTTGCTCATCCTGGGCAGCTCCTTGACGAAATCGTTTCCCACCAAGAGAACCTCGTTCTCCTCGCTTCCAAAGGCTCTGAGGGTGTTGGCAACGACCAGATCGCTTCCGGCGCGTGCAATCTGCTTCCTAGCTGCGTTTATCAGCCCCTCCCTGCTCACTTCGGTCTCCGCTTTGAAGCCGATGAGGAAGACATTCGGCTGAAGCTCCTTGACGCGGTCTATCACCTTTGGTGTCGGCTCAAGCTCGAGTGTCAGTTCCCTTCCGCTCCTTATCTTATC
>JAMONK010000073.1 GCA_027065835.1 Thermococcus sp.
ATCTTTTGCCCTGTTCTTGACCCTGAAGTCGCTCACCGCGGCGGCCAAAACAACGATGTCGTATTTTCTGGCCCTCAGTTCGTCCTCTATCGCTTGGAGCATCTCCTCGACGGTCTCGACCTCAATCTGGTTCTCGACGAAGCTCGGAACGCTCCCCTTCGTCCTGATGAGGGTAACCTCGGCCCCCCTGAAGTCGGCCTCCTCGGCTATGGCAACTCCCATTTTCCCGCTGCTCGCGTTGGTGATGTAGCGAATCGGGTCTATGTACTCCCTCGTCGCCCCAGCGGTGACGAGAACGCGCTTCCCTTCGAGGCTCTTGGGATGGAGCTTCCTGATGACGCGGTAAACTATCTCCTCCGTCGTTGCGACCTTGGCTTTGCCCTCCTCAAAGCGAGGCCCTATGAACTCGACGCCGAGCTTCTTGAGCTTCTCGATGTTCTCGGCGACTATGGGGTGCTCGTACATGCTGGAGTGCATCGCTGGAGCTATCATAATCGGCGTGTGGGCGAAGGCCGTCGTCACGACGGTAGTGACGGGCGTGTCGTCTATGCCGCAGGCTATCTTGCTTATGGTGTTCGCCGTCGCGGGGCAGACGAGAATCAGGTCGGCCTTGTTCTCGTGGTCGCCGGCCAGCTCGACGTGCTCTATGAAGCCGGTAATCTCGGTCACGACGGGGTTTCCAGTGGCGAACTCCATCGCGTAGGGATGGATTATCTTCTGGGCGTTCTCGCTCATCACCGCGTGAACCTCGGCGCCGTGCCTTATGAGCTCTCTCGCGAGCTTGACGCACTCCACCGCGGCTATGCTCCCCGGAATAGCGAGAACGATTTTCCTGCCGACGAGCTTCCTGCTCTTGGTCGCGTGGATAAGCCTGACGTGATGAAGCATCGGAACCACCATGTTGGGATTATCTTGACCGACTTTAAACCTTTGCAGGGAGCCACCGAAACTCCTTTTCAAGGAGCGCCAGTTCCCTTTTATCTATCGTTTTTCTGTTGATTATGAGTATCAGTGTGGCCCCCTTGGAGCTCAGGTGGTCCTTCAGGGTGGTCATGAACTTAAACGCAGCTTTGAACTCGTTTTCGATGATCAGATACTCGACGCAGTCTATGAGAACGACCGTGTTCTCGTCCGCTTTGTCGACGATGTACTGGAGGAGGGGCGCCAGTTTAGTTGGGGGTACCCCGTTTTCCACGTTGAGTTTGGTTATCCATATGTACGGGACGTTCCTCTCTTTCAGAAGGTCCGGCTTTCTGGTGACCGCGAGGACTTTTCTTCCCCCGAGCCCCAGGAGGAGGTTCTCAACCCCCTTCGTCTCATCGTACAGGTAGAAACCCCTCAGTACCGTGGGGTCCCCGCTGCCTATTGGTCGTGGGACGGCCCTGGCCTTCATCTTGCTTTCCCCCTCCAGCAGCGCCATGAGGAGTATCATAACGCCTATGGCGACTAGGATGTCGTCGAGAACCTTCATGGGTTTCGTGGGGAAAAACTCGTTAAGAACGTTAACGAGAAAACCTGCCCAGACGATGGTGATTCCCAGAAACACATATCCAAGGGTATTATGACCTATGGCAGGTTTGAACAGGCTTCTGGACCGGAAGAGGACGTAAAATGCCCCAGTTATTGTTAGAAACTCCAGGATTTCAGCGCTTAACTTCACCATCTCATAACTGACCATCCTCGCGGCCCGGGATAAAAGATGGCGAGGGGTATTTAAATGTTACTATCCTTCAGATTAAAACACGGAAGCGACATTGCGTTATTAAACATCGTTGTACTCTAACAGGGTGGTGCAGTAAGTTGCAGAACGTAAAGCTCTGGGCGGTGCCCCTTTGAATGCCTAGCCTCTCCCCCCATTCGGGACAACGTTGCCCTTCCCGGGTTTTGACTCCCCTCCCTCTGCGCTCCCAAAGTTGAGGTAGTAGTGGATCTTCTCCTCCAGTTCTCCGTACTCCTTTTCCTCCATTCCGAGGCTCTTCCTGAGGCGTTTGTTTTGGGCTATCATTGCGGCGAGCTGAATCGCCAGGTTCTGGTTGTCCATAGCCAGGTAGTAGGTCTTGAACTTGAGCGGTGACCATTTGCCCTCCAGCCCGTAGAGCTCCTTCTTTAAGGAGTCCACTTCTCGCTTCAGTTCCTCTATCTTCCCGTCCGTGATCTCGGGAGGGATATCATCTATGAAATCGCCTTTGAGGAGCATCTTAATCGTGTCATCGACGCGGAAGCCGTATTTTTTGGCGATCTTCTCCACGTGTGCGAACGTCTCGTCGTCGATCTTTAATTTGAGCTTTTTCCAGCGCCCTCCTGTGCTAATGACTACCTTCATGGCCCCTCACCTTGGCTTCAAGTCTCCTGTTCTCCTCACTCAGTTCACTCCGCTTTCCCATGAGGTACACCTTGTCCTCTTTGGCCATCTTCTCGAACTCTATGAGGGAGGAGTAGTGCTCTTTCATCTCCTCCAGTTTCTTCTCCAGTTCGGCCAACTTTTCCGTCAGGTACCTGTACTGGAGGACCCTTAGAGTGCGTTCGAGACCCTCAAGATTCTTCAAGTTGGATTTAAACTCACGCTTGTGGCGCTTTAGTTCCTGGAACTCCTCCTCGGAGACCAGGATCTCAATCTCTCCGTCCAAAGGACACACCCCTCAGGGGAAATCTCCCCGCTTTTTTCTTTGGTTTGAGCATGTTGATGGCCAGTGGGCGTCCTTTCAGGGCCTCTATCGAACGTCTCACAGCCAGCGCTTCCTCATCACTTGGGCTCTCCTGTGACCTGTAGTCGAACTTCTCTATAAAATCGTTGAGCAGTTTTTTGAGTTCGTTCAGTTTCCTCATGTGAATCTCCTCAAGCTCTCTGGAGACTTCGGGACTGGACTTTCCGAGCCTCTCCTGGAGCATCTCGTAGTGACGTTTGCAGAATATCCCCTCGGACTTCTCGTAGACAGGGAGGAGTTCGGCCATCCTGTCCGCCAGGGAGTCTATGGTGAGGGACTCCTTCTCCTGGGCCAGCCTGCAGAGGTAGCATTCGCTCTCCTGGGGGGTTTCACCCCGCTGGGTCCCCTCGATGTACGTCCTGAGCATGTGTTCGTAGATTATCGCGACACCGAGTCCGCCGTAGAGGGGGTTTGAATACGCGATGCTTAGAAGCTTCCATGCATGGTAGGGACACAGACCGAGACTTTTCTTGAACTCCTCCCTCAGGGAGGGGTCGTTAACGTGTTCGTAGAGTATGGTTCCTATCTCGGACTCCTCGAACTCCTCAATTAACCTGCATACCGGGCATCCGCCTTTCTCTATGGCGTCCCTAAGATGAATCCCTATCATATCCATGGGGACCCCTCAGAGATACCCCATCATGAAGTCGAGCACCGCAAGGGCCCTGTAGGTGTTCTGGAAGTTAGATATCCCGAGTTCAATGCTCCTCCTAAAGCCGCCGTTGGAGTTCTGGAGCTGGCGGATAAACCATATGTGCCTCTTGGGGCATATCGGTGTTTCGTGCTGAAGTTCAATCCCCCTGGTACCGTAGAAAGTTGGTTCCAGGTACGGGGGCAGCGAGTAGGGAACCTCGGTGAACCCGCCCCAGTCGCCGCAGAGTTCGCAGTTCTTGAAGTGCCTCGCCTTTGGTGGTCTGTAACCGAGGGCGTTGAGGGAGTACAGGGCCTGATACGTCATGGTCGTTGTGGGGTGTTTGACCCCAAAGGCGTCCCCCATCCTGAAGCGCATCACGAATTCCCGGATTCTCTCCTTTAACTCATCCTCGACACGGTACCCTATGCTTTTAAAGGCTTTTAAAACCCAGTACGTGGCCTCCAGGGGTGTGGCGGTACCGAACTCCTCACTCCCACCGAGACCGACCGCGAACTTATCCTCGAGGGGGTTGTACTTTGTGAAAACTATGTCGACGTGCTCCCTCGCGATGTCCTTTGCCCCCAGTATTGCGAGTCCCTCAAGGGCCATGGCTATGGCCACCACCGCCGTCTGCGGTTGTATGGCTTCTTCAAGGAACTTTATGGTCTTCTCTTTCTCGGGGACCTCCATGTTGAGGAGTTCATGGATTTTAACGGCGTAGTACGTGTCGTTGACGTTGGTGTCGTCAAGAACGCTCACAAAACAGTAACCGCCATCCTCATGGCGCCTGTCCTCTACGTACCGGATGAGCGAGTTACCGTCGATGAACCTGGAAATCTCATACAGCTTTGAGCCCATTCTACCGCCTCCAGCCTTTTCTGCGGAGAACAGGCGTCATTAGCCCCATGGGGCGGTTTGAACTCGGACCTCTGGGCGGACGCCATCGCCCAAGGACACTCCGGGAATCACTTTAAAAATGTTTATGGTGCAACCACCTAAAAACTTAATAAGTTCCTGGGAACTTCTCCTCTGTGATGGAATCATGGAGTTCATAGCCTTCACTTACGTTGGCAACTTCGTGGATAGGAGGGTAATAGACGAGGTTGTCTTCAACGTTTTCGACGAGGCAAACCGGTTCTTTGATGAGGAGAACCTTCCCCTCCGCTTCCTCTACATAGGACGGCTGAAGCTTGAGCCGGGTTATCTGATAAACCTGACGACCGCGGAGGGTAGGATAATGGTGTATCCACTGGAGGCCCTCGTCGAACTGCTGTACTCGCGGCTTCTCAGGGAGATGGAAGGACAGAGGGGCATACGGATGAACAAGATATTCGCCCTCACAACCTTCCCGCTCGTCTCGCGGAACCGCTACTTCGACTTCTATGAGAAGTTCCTCGGCGTCCATGAGACCCTCCTCGGCCTCAGGATGATGATGCTCTCAATGAAGCCATTTGAACCCGAGGGCCTCTCCAGGCTCCTGGCCGCCGGTAAAACCGGAGAGGACCTCGACGTGGATGTCAAACGGCAGGTGAAGATGAAGCTCCATCTTTTCAAAGACCGCCTCCTGAAGGGTGTCCTACATGAGGTCGGCCACAGTTTCGGCCTTGAACACTGCCACAATCAGTGCGTGATGAACTCCCCTGCGAGCATGGAGGAATGGGACCTCAGGACTCCCGGGTACTGTGATGATTGTATGGCAAAGCTCCGCACATCACTGGGAGATGATGCGGGGGGGTAGGGCTACCCATCCTCTGACCTTCACTCCCGTTCTACGGTCACTCCACCCGACGATGGTTAAGGTTATTATACCGTAACCCCAACCTCTAACTTAGGTGATAGCATGAGGTTACCTGGCAACAAGACGAAGATAGTGGCCACCATAGGTCCAGCGTCCATGAACCAGAAAACTATTGAACGGATGATAAAGGCCGGCATGAGTGTTGCACGCATAAACTTCTCCCATGGGAACCTTGAACAGCACGAGAAGACCATCGAGCTCATTCGGACCGTCTCCAGGAGGATGAACCGCCCCCTGGCCATACTGGGTGACCTCCCCGGTGTCAAAATTAGGGTGGGCGAGGTTCAAAACGGCTCCGTAACACTCCGTCGCTGGCAGACCGTTACACTGACCACTCGCGATGTCCTCGGCAACGAGGCCCTTTTACCCGTGAGGTTCAAAGAGTTCCCTAAGCTGGTCTCAAAAGGGGACGTGATATACCTCTGCGACGGCTTCATAGCCCTGCGGGTGGAGGATGTCCGGGACACGGATGTGGTGTGCAAGGTTCTCGTGGGGGGAACCGTTTTCTCCCACAAGGGTATAAACGTGCCCAACGCCAGGATGGCCATCGACGCCGTAACCGAGAGGGACATGGAGTTCCTGAAGTTCGCCCTGGAGCACGGTCTGGACGCCGTGGGCGTAAGCTTCGTGGGTTCGGCGTACGATATCCTCAAAGTGCGCCGCTTCATCAACGAGCATGGGGGAGACACCTTCATAATAGCCAAGATAGAGAGACCAGACGCGGTTCGCAACTTCGACGACATTCTAACTGCCGCCGATGGCATAATGGTGGCCAGAGGAGACTTGGGAGTGGAAATGCCGATTGAAAAACTGCCGATACTGCAGAAGAAGCTTATACGCAAAGCCAACATGGCAGGTAAACCCGTCATAACCGCGACTCAGATGCTTGAGAGCATGACCGAGGAGAAGCTTCCCACCCGGGCGGAGGTGACGGACGTTGCCAACGCCATACTGGACGGTACCGATGCGGTGATGCTGTCGGAAGAAACCGCGGTGGGCAAATACCCCGTTGAGGCGGTCCAGATGATGGCCAAGATCGCGAAGACCACCGAGGCCTACCGCGATTCCCATTGGGCAACACTGCTGGCGGGCTGGAAGTTCTCGGAACTCAAGGATCAGCGGATGAAGGGGGAGACCGTCAAGGACGCCATAAGCAGGAGCATCATCGAAGCGCTGAGCGTCATCGACATCAAGTACATCCTCACCCCCACAAGAACCGGGGAAACTGCACGTCTCATAGCTCGTTTTAAGCCGAAGCAGTGGGTCTTGGCGTTCGTGACCAATCCACGGGTGGCCGGGAGGCTCATGTTCTCATACGGTGTTTATCCGTTCATCGTCGAGAAGACGAGTGAGGAGGAGATACTGAGCATGATACGGGGCCTCGGCCTCGTTCGGGAGAACGACACCGTGCTCCTCACCAAGGGGACGCCGATCGGAAAAACCGCCGGTACGAACACCATAAGGATATTCCAGGTTTGATTATTGTCGGGTTATCTGTTACTTTTGTGCCCGTTATCCAATCAGCCAAATGCGGTGTAAATCGGCAAAAATTTAGGGGGTCACCTCTCGTCCCTGAGCTCCAGGGACGTGTGCTCCTCCTTTATGAGCTCGACATGTTCCATTATCCTGTCGCTCAGAGTTTTGAGCTGCACCACCAGCTCCTCCAGTTCACGTATGCGTTCGTCCAGTGCCCTCTCCCGTTCTTCGAGTTCCTCCATGGCCCGTGCCAGATTCTCCTCCTCTTCCCTGCGGTAGACTTCGATCTTCATTCCCTCGTACCTCCAGGTTATCCTTCCGTCCCCGACTCCAAACGGCACCGTTACCCGGATCACGTCCTCTTTCCTAACGCCCATCTCCCGGAGCCGTTCAAAGATGTGCTGGTTGAGTTCTGCCGCGGCCCGTATTACCTCCCTGGGTCTCACTTTCCCCCGGGTTACCGCGAAGAGTACCCTCCTGACTTTGTAAGCGTATCCAGATGCCCTGACAAACCCCGTGCTCAGCCTCATGGCCACCACCGTAAATATTTTAGCGTATGGAGGATAAATAACTTGTGGTGAAAAAAATGAACATCCTGATATTTGGACCACCTGGAAGCGGCAAGTCAACGCACTCCCGGAGGATAACCGAACTCTACGGCCTTACCTACGTCTCTTCGGGGGACATGATACGGGGAGAGATATCCCGGGGAAGTGAACTGGGACGGGAGATGGAACGCTATCTGGCGGCGGGTGAACTGATACCGGACGTCGTTGTTAACAGCCTGGTCATATCCCGGCTGCGGCGTGACAGGGGAAACTTCATCCTCGATGGGTATCCCCGAACTGCAGAACAGGTTCTTGCACTCGAGAACTACCTCTACGACCATGGGATCAGCATCAACGTTGCCATGGAGATCTTCATATCAAAGGAGGAGAGCGTAGAGCGCATCTCCGGGAGGAGGATATGCCCGGGGTGTGGGGAGGTTTACCACGTTAAATACCGTCCCCCTAAGGTACCGGGAAGGTGCGATGTCTGTGGTACCGAGCTGGTTCAGCGAAGTGATGACCGGCCTGAGGTCGTGAAAAAGAGGTACGACCTCTACGTCAAGAACATGAAACCCATAATAACGTTCTACAAAAAACAAGGCATTTACGTCAGGGTGGACGGACACGGGGGCATAAGCGAGGTCTGGGAGAGAATCCGACCGCTGCTGGATTACATCCACTCTCAGGAGGTTACCCGCCGAGGTTCCGGAGGAGCTCCCTGAGGTCGTCGTTCTTTATCTCTTCATCCGGGGCTTCATCATCTTTTTCGTTCTCGGACGGCGTCGATAGCTGAACGTTGATGTTGTAATCCCCTTTTCCCACGGTGGTCCAGAGGTATGCCTCAATTTTGTCTGAGATGTACTCCGCGAGCAGCTTCCGCTCGTAGAGGGTGGGGTTACCTTCGAGGATCAGGCGCGCGGTGACCGTTGGTGCGACCCCCCTCTCAAAGCTTAGGGCCACCGAGGTGACCCTCACGCCCCTCTCCTGGAGCTTTATCCACAGTCCCTTTGCAACCTTTTCCAGGGCACCTTTGAGCTCATCAGGAGCAGCCTCGATGTTTATCCTGGGACTGAAGGAGGGCCGTTTCTCGGTTTCACCGGCTTCAACGAGCTTCAGTTCTCCCAGAAAGAACTTCCCGTTCCCCATCCATCTGAACCGCCCGTTTGCCTCTTCAACCAACCTTTCAACGGCGATTCTGATGAAATCTTCCATGGAGGAGACCCCGCGGTTTCCCTTGGAGGTTACAACCAGGGAAAAATCCACCCCAACGTTATCCCCACTGGGCCTAACCTTCGCGTCAATCCCTTCCACGCTCAGGCCAACGGCGTCGAGTGCTTCGACTATCTCCTCGGTGAAGAGTTTATCAATGATGGGGTAGTAGTCGGCTGGTTCGACGTTAACCTTTACCATGACGTCTCCCACTACGTCGTCGAATTACTTAAGCTTTTCCAGATGTCCTGCTCCGAAGGTTTTTTATCTTCTCCATGAGTATAAAGTGTGGTGGTTTCATGAAGGTGAGATTCTACGCGACGTTTCGTGAGCTCGTTGGGAGGAAGGAGGTTGAGGTTCATGGGGTGAGAACGGTCGGTGAGCTGATTGACGTCATCTCCGAACGCTACGGCCCCGAGATTAAGGTGCAGCTCCTCAAGAGCCCCCGCATCAGCGAGAAAAAACCCATCGATGGCATGATCCTGGTCAACGGTCACAACGTTCTCCATCTCAGGGGACTGGACACCGAGCTCAAGGAGGACGATGTTGTCTACATATTCCCACCCGCTGGAGGTGGTTGAATGGCTGTTGCGGAGCTCTGCATCTTTCCACTGGGAACCGGCACTCCAAGCGTCGGCAGGTACTTGGAGCCCGTCCTCAAAGTAATCGAGGAGAGCGGCCTCAAGTACCGGTTGTGTCCGATGGGCACCGTCGTTGAGGGTCCGGTTGAGGACATTCTGGAGCTGGTAAGAATCTGCCACAGGGCGGTACTGGAGGCCGGGGCGAGGAGGGTTGTTATAAGCCTCAAGATAGACGACAGAACCGACAAGCCCCTTACGCTGGAGGGAAAGGTGAGGGTCTGAATGGCCGAGTACTTCAACAGGATAGCGGCGAGATACGATGACTGGTACAGAACCAGAACGGGGGAATATGTGGACAGGACGGAAAAGAGGCTCATCTTCTCCATGATGCGCTCCCGTGGGGGAAGGGCCCTCGACCTCGGGTGTGGTACCGGAAACTACACGCTTGAGCTGAAGAGGAGGGGCTTCGACGTAATCGGGCTCGACGCGAGCGAGGGAATGCTCAGGATAGCGCGTTCGAAGGGTCTTCACTGCATCGAGGGAGACGCATACAGCCTGCCCTTCGCGGACGGGAGCTTTGACCTGGTACTCAGCGTGACCATGTTCGAGTTCATCCGTGAGCCGGAGAGAGTACTGACGGAGGTACACAGGGTTCTGAGGCCT
>JAMONK010000074.1 GCA_027065835.1 Thermococcus sp.
TGGAGTCTGATCTAAGTTCCTTCTGCAATCTTTCAAGTCTCAATTGTTTCCATTCAAGTTCCCTCCTTGCACTCTTAGATTTTGAGTAATCGGATAAAATTGCATAAAGAGCTGGTACTACCATGAATAGCCCAAAAAATCCTACAAACCCAAGCGATTTTGTCACGATACCACCTATTACTAGAACCGGGAGAGCAAAGATTAGCAAGAGATACACTCCGCCCATGGGGTCTGGCATGTGCCTCTTTATCTGGCTTATTTTTTTCTCAAGTTCTTCGATGTCTTCCAGCAACTCGGAGATTCTTCCGATGCAGGTACAAAACTGTTCAATATTGGTTTCTGAAAAGCTTGTAACGCTCTCAAGTTCTCTCTCCATCTTGTTCATTATGGAATCCGGTTCAACACCGAATCTCATAATAGTTCACCACTCCCCACATGAAGAGTGTGTTCTATTTAAATCTTGTGGGTAATACCACGTTCAGAGCCACGTGATTTAATATTAATTGTGTCATTGTGTCTTTGTTTGCTCATTAAAAACATCAAAATTATCGAATATGGATCTCCACCACGTCACCGTCCTCAAGAACGTGCTCGGCCCCGACCCTCTGCCCCGGGAACTTCACGCTCTTGCCCCAGACACGGGCGTAGCGGAAGTTCCTGGCGAACTCTTTATGGACCTTTTTGGCGACGTCGATGACAGTGGAGCCCCTCTTCATGGCTATCGGGGGATAGGCCGGGTCCTCTCCCGGGCTCTTGGTGAAAACACGTATTATCCCAGCGAGATCGTAGAGTGTCTCCTTGAGCTCATCCAGGTTTACCCCGCGCCGTGCAGACACCGGTATTACCTTAAAGCGTTCCCCGTAGGCCTTCAGCAGCCTCTCGTAGTTCTCCTTGCTTCCGGCCGCATCTCCCTTGTTCGCTATGATCACGGCCCTCCTCCAGACGAGGCTGTCGTCCAGGGCGTCGGCGAACTCCTCCAGGGTTACCGGTTCCTTCACCGTGACTTCCGCGGAGTGAATGCGTTCCTCGCGGAGCATCTTCATGACCTCACTGACCTCGCCCCGGATGTTCTCCACTCCGTTTATGATGATGCCCCCGCTGGATGTTCTCTTTATCTCAACGCGCGGGCGCCTTCTGTTCAACTTGATGCCCGCCCGCTCAAATTCCCGTAGGAGCAGGTCCATCTGTTTTATGGGGTCCTTTGAGAGGTCAATGACTATGGCCACAGCGTCGGCGTTCCTTATAACGCTGAGCAGCTGCGTACCCATACCTTTTCCGAGGGATGCCCCTTCAACGAGTCCCGGAACCTCCACCAGCTGTATCTGAACGTCTTTGTAGTGCATCATCCCGGGGATGGGTTCGACCGTGGTGAACGCGTAGTCGGCGACGTCCGCCTCGACGTTGGTCAGTCTCTTCATTAGGGAGCTCTTGCCAACGTTTGGAAGTCCCACCAGGACTATCTGGGCTGCTCCTTCTTTCTTCACACTGAAGGAATATCCCCCGCCCCCTTTTTTCTGAAGCTGTCTCTGCTTTTCAAGTTCTTTTCTGAGCTCCGAGAGCTTTCTTTTTATCTGAAGCCGCAGTTTTTCCGTTCCCTTGTGCTTGGGGACGGTGGCGTACATCTTCTCCAAGGCGCGTATCTTTTCGGGGATGGTTCTTGCGTTTCTGTACTCCTCCTCGGCCGCTAGGTATTCTGCTGTCACGTTCGTTGGCATGGACACCACCAAGAAGCTCTTCAAACTAAAGAGCCGGGCCCGTTTTATAAAAGTATGGTTCCACAAAATCGGCAAATTTATATACTTCTCCGAAAATTTTTTCAGGGGTGGTAAGCTCATGCGAATGGGTTTGGACGACGTTGATAGGAAGATTCTCTCGATACTCCAGAAGAACAGCAGGACGCCCCTTCGCGAGATTTCTCGTGAGGTCAACCTCGCCGAGTCCACGGTCTATGAGAGGATAAAGAAGCTCAAGGAGCGCGGCATCATAAAGAAGTTCACGGTGATACTTGATCCCGAGGCTTTGAATTTCAACCTTCTGGCCTTCATCCTGATCAAGTCCAGGGCAGGGAAGTACGCCAGTGTGGCCGGGGAGCTGGGGAAGTACCCAGAGATCGTCGAGATCTACGAGACTACCGGGGACTACGATATGCTCGTCAAGATAAGGACCCGCGGCAGCGAAGAGCTCAACGAGTTCCTCGACACGATCGGGAGAACGGACGGAGTTGAGGCCACCCACACCATGGTGGTCCTGAAGGTTCACAAGGAGACCACTGAACTGCCCCTCTGACCATTTCTGTCCAGAAAGGGTTATAAGTGTCTTTTTCTATTTTCCTCTGAACGTTAGCATGGAGGTGTGTTTATGAAGGTGCTGTTTCTGAGCGCGGACGGTTTCGAGGACTTGGAGCTCATATATCCCCTTCACAGGATAAAGGAGGAGGGGCACGAGGTCTACGTCGCCAGCTTCCAGAGGGGCAGGATAACGGGCAAGCACGGTTATTCCGTCAACGTTGACCTTGCATTCGAGGAGGTTGACCCAGACGAGTTCGAGGCACTGGTCCTCCCGGGGGGACGTGCACCGGAGATAGTCAGGCTCAACGAGAGGGCAGTTTCTGTGGTCAGAAGGATGTTCGAGGACGATAAACCCGTTGCCAGCATATGCCATGGACCGCAGGTGCTCATCTCCGCCGGGGTGCTGAGGGGGCGGAAGGGCACCAGCACGATAACCATCCGCGACGATGTGAGGAACGCCGGCGCCGAGTGGATCGACGCTGAGGTCGTCGTTGACGGCAACTGGGTAAGCTCCAGGCACCCCGGCGACCTCCACGCCTGGATGCGGGAGTTCATAAAGCTCCTGAAGTGAGCCTTTCCCTTCTACCGCCTTTTGTTTTGGTTGGGGTGTTCGAAGGGCGGTCCTCGAGGCGTGAACCTTATAGGGTCGGGTGATTATACCCTACCGGTGGGAACATGATCAGGCGCGCCGGAGTTCTTCCGATCGTGGTTGG
>JAMONK010000075.1 GCA_027065835.1 Thermococcus sp.
CAAGCACTAGGGCCGGGGGGATAAAGGAGTGCCCACTCGAAGGGCTTGAAAAGTGTCTGAGGTGATAAAAATGCTCGTTGGGATAGGATTGATGCCTCACGGAAACCCGGTTCTGAAACCGGAGGATGAGGAAACTGAAAAGCTGGCACGAGTGCTCGGAAAAATCGGGGAAACGTTCTCGGATGTCGACTCCTACGTGCTCATCAGCCCGCACAACGCCAGGATGAGCGAGCACCTGGGGGTGGTCATGGCCCAGCACCTCATCTCCTGGCTCGGTTTTGATGGAGTTGAGCTTCCCGGGGAGTGGGAAACAAACAGAGAGCTCGCGGAGAGTATATACGAGAAAGCCAGAGAGCGCGGATTTCCAGTGGTTGACCTTCACTTCGCCAGCAGGAGCGGCAGGTATTCAAGATGGCCGCTGACATGGGGCGAACTCATACCACTCCAGTTCCTGAAGAAGAAGCCGCTGGTCCTTTTAACACCCGCAAGGAGTCTGAGCAGAGAATCCCTACTCGAATTCGGGGAGGTTCTAGGAGAGACCCTAGAGAAGAGTGGGGAGAGGATCGCACTGATAATCAGCGCCGACCACGGACACGCCCACGATGAGAACGGTCCCTACGGCTACAGAGAAGAGAGCGAGGAGTACGACAGGCTGATAATGGGACTCATAACAGAGGACAAACTTGAGGAGCTGCCGAAGATCCCGGAAGAGCTCGTGAAGAACGCCCTGCCCGACAGCTACTGGCAGATGCTCATAATGCTGGGAGCGATGAGAAGGGCGGAGTTCGAGCTTAAAGATTCGGCCTACGCATGCCCCACCTACTTCGGCATGGCCGGGGCGCTGTGGGTGAGAAAGAGCTAGAGAACCTCAAAGCTGATCTCGAGCAGCTCCTTGCTCCTCCTGAACCGGACCTTTCTTATCTTTATCTCCCCGATTTCTCCCGTCCGTTTCGTGTGCTCCTCCTTGCAGGCGTTGACGTTCCAGCCCTCTATGACAACGACCCTGAGGGTCCTTACCTCCTGCGGAATCGGGAAGAGGTCGTACATCTCCTCACCGAAGCGTCTCTCGGCTTCTTCTCGCGGAAGCTCATAAACTTCAATCGGGACGTTTTCCCTTACCTTCTCGTTGGCGAGGCGCTCTATCTCGGCAACCTCCTCGGGCGTTGGCTTCCTGTCGAACTTGACGGTTAATCTCCCGTGGTTTCCGTCCACGTAAACGCTCGCCGTCCACTTGGCGTTTTCGCCCAGAACCTTGACGACGGCGCCTTTAACCACGTGCAGGGCGGTATGGGTTCTAACCTCAACCGACGGCATAGGCATCATAGGGTGTCTGCAGAGAACTTATTAACGATTGCGACGAAGTTGTACGGGGATCGCCATGGTGAAGCTTGAGGAAATCGCAAGGGAGCTGGGGGCCGAGATTCTCGAAATCGGAAAGCCCGTCAAGACCGTTGAGCAGGCCACGAGGGAGACGGGCGTTGCCAGAAAGCAGGTCATAAAGTCGCTCGTGATAATAAGCGAGAGGGAGCCGCTGCTCGTCATAGTCGATGGGGAGTCGATGGTCAGCATGAGAAAGCTGAGGGAGTTCTTCGGAAGCTGCCGCTTCGCGAGGCCGGATGAGGTTAGAAAGCTTACAGGATACGAGGTGGGCGGGGTTCCACCTGTTGGAGTGCCGCTTAGAACTATAATCGACCCACGGGTTCTGGAGAACGAGTACGTCATCGGCGGAGGCGGCGCCGTAGATAAACTGCTGAGGGTAAAGCCACAGAAGATCGCGGAGTACCAGAAGGCCGAGATACGGGACGTAAGGGACTAAACCTCCACGACATCCAGCCTCCCACGGTAGAAAAGATGCCGACGTTTGAAGGTTTTTCAGTCCTCTCATGCCACTACCGAAGAAATCCTGCCAAAAGGTTTCTTTGTTCAACAAAAACCGTTATAAATGCCAAAAACGAGACTTCAGTGCCGTATTAAAAACTTTTGAGGTGGTCAACATGACCGGGAAGAAGAGAAGGGTTCTAATACTTGGAGCTGCCGGAAGGGACTTCCACAACTTCAACACGTTCTTCAGGGACAACCCCGACTACGAGGTCGTTGCCTTCACCGCAACCCAGATTCCGGACATCGAGGGCAGGGTCTACCCCAAGGAGCTCGCCGGAGAGCTCTACCCGAACGGGATACCCATCCTCAGCGAGGATGACATGGAGAAGATAATCAAGGAGCACAACATTGACGTGGTTGTCTTCGCTTACTCCGATGTTCCGCACGAGCACGTGATGCACCTCGCGAGCAGGGCCCACAGCGCCGGTGCCGACTTCTGGCTCCTCGGCCCGAAGAGCACCATGCTCAAGAGCACGAAGCCCGTCGTCGCCGTCACCGCCGTCAGAACCGGCTGTGGAAAGAGCCAGACCAGCAGGAAGGTCGCCCAGCTTCTCCAGGAGATGGGCTACAAGGTCGTTGCCATCAGGCACCCGATGCCCTACGGAGACCTCAGGAAGCAGATGGTTCAGCGCTTCGCCACCTACGAGGACCTTGACAAGTACGAGTGCACCATCGAGGAGCGCGAGGAGTACGAACCCTACATAGACAGGGGCATGGTGGTTTACGCGGGCGTTGACTACGAGAAGATCCTCCGCGAGGCCGAGAAGGAGGCCGACATCATCCTCTGGGACGGCGGAAACAACGACTTCCCGTTCTACGTCCCGGACCTCTGGATAGTGGTCACGGACCCGCACAGGCCCGGCCACGAGGTCAAGTACCACCCCGGTGAGACCAACTTCAGGGCAGCGGACGTCATCATCATCAACAAGATCGACAGCGCCAACCGCGACGACATCCAGAAGGTCCGCGAGGACATCGAGAAGATCAATCCGAACGCGGTCGTCATCGACGGTGCCTCGCCGCTCTACGTGGATAAGCCGGAGCTCATCAAGGGCAAGCGCGTTCTCGTCGTTGAGGACGGTCCGACCCTCACCCACGGCGGCATGAAGTACGGC
>JAMONK010000076.1 GCA_027065835.1 Thermococcus sp.
AAGGCTTAAAACTTCTCAAACAATCAGCGACACTAAATCCCTTATCGCCTTCTCGGGGTCCTTCGCCTTTGTAACACCGCTGGCGAGCAGAACTCCGACGCTTCCAAGCTCGAGGGCCTTCTTGACGTCCTCTCCCGTGCTGATTCCCGCACCGGTTAGAACCTTGACGTCCGGATTGACCTTCTTCACCAGCTCGACGGTGTTAGTTATGACCTCTGGCTGGGCCTTGCTCACGGGAATGCCCGTTCCTATCAGTTCCGGCGGCTCGACCGCCACGTAGTCCGGGCCCAAAGCCGCGACCGCTGCCGAAACCGCGGGGTTGTTGGAGCAGACCATCGTCATGAGCCCAACTTCTTCAGCACGCCTGATGCTCGCCTCGAGGTCGGCAAGAATCATCCTGTTCTCCGAGTGGTTGAGGAGCGTTCCAACGGCCCCGGCCTCTTTGACGGCCTCCGGGAGAACGTGACCGGTATGGCTTCCGGGCTTAATGGGGTCAATGTGCTGAGCGAAGACGGGGATTTCGACGCTTTCGGCTATCATTCTGAGGTCCGCCAGTTGTGGTGCCACCATTATTGTTATTCCGGTCTCCTTCCAGACTTTTTCCGCGGCTTTGGCTATCTTCAGGGCGCCATCGCCAGTGGCTTGGGCGTACGTCTTGAAGTTAATCGCTATAATCGGCTCCTTCAGCATGGGTATCACCGTTGGTGTTATGGCCTTTTCCCTTAAACGTCTTTCCCTCGCCTTTCTTTCCACTGGAGCGGTCGTCCAAAGGGGTCTATGAGACCGGCCCTGATGAGGGTTGAGCTTATCTTGGGACCCAGTGAGCTCTTCACCAGCGGGATCGTGACTATCTCAAGTGGAGTTAGGCCCTTCTCTCCCCTGACCCTGTTAATTAGAAGGGCGCCCTTGTACGTCTCTTCGCTCACCACGATGGCCTCCAGGCTCTTCATCTCTCCTGCGAAGCCCACCGCATTGTGTATCTTTATTATCCGGTAGTTTTTGTAGCCGTTGACCTCCATAAACTTCAGAAGGTCCCGGAGGCGAAGCTCGTAGGGGAGAATTTTCTCGGCGTAGGGTTTGTCCCTTATCATCTCGTCTGAGGTGAGGCCGACGTAAACGTATCTACCGACCTCAAACGCCCTTCTGAGCAGCGCCTTGTGGCCGAGATGCAGCCTGTCGAAGGTTCCGCCGACGATGACTTTCCTGAACTTTTTTCTCATGGGATAAACTTAGAGGGCTAAACCAATAAGCTTTTTTATCGTCCCGAGCACTTCCGGTGGAGGTGTTGGAATGAAGCGGTTGCTTGCAATCTTCATCGCTCTTATCCTCATGACGCCATCACTGGCGCTGGCCGAACCCTCTAAGGAGAAGTTGCCCCCCCAGAATGTCTTCAATTTCACGATCGTCCTTCAGATTCAGCCCGCGAAGATAGGGAATCAGACCAACTGGATCGGAAAGTTCCACGTGGAGGTTAAACTCGTTGACCCCGAGTACAGGCATTATCTGGATGAGCTTGCCAAGAACAACAGCGAATCCGCCAACGCGCTCTTCTGGACGATAATCAACAACACGGTCTACACCAGCCTTCGCTACAACATCATCCAGAAGTACCAGGAGGCTGGACTCCGGCCCGGTTTCATCGTGCCCAAAAACGGCCCGATAACACTCGGAAACGACTGGAACGCTACCGTTGACCTGGGAGTTACCAACTTTCTCCTCCTGAAGGGTCACTACCTCGTCTCTCCGATGGAGGGTAATCTAACTCTCTGGATGGCCAACAAGACCTACGCCTTCAACTGGAACAGGTTCGTGGTCATTCTCCCCACGGGGTACGAGGTACATGAGCTCAGTCCAAAACCGGCCCAAATCGCCGGAAACATAGCCATCTGGAATAATGGAGATTACATGCCGGCTATATCCCTCTGCAGTCCCGGTTATTCCTTTGTGAAGTTCCTGAATGAGACCCAGAATTCGAGGGAATTAAAACTCCGTTACACCCCCGTTGACGGCCATCTGTATTTCGAGGCTATATTCCCGAATTCAAACGCCCCCGGCGTTGTGAAGGATCTCCTTATCTACACCTTCAAACAGGCCCTCCAGCCCCTTAGCGTTGACGTGATCGACGAGAACGGCACTCTAAAGGTTGTCGGGGTTGCAGTGCCCCCTTCGAGAAAGAGTGAGAGCTTCACCTCAATAACCTGGCAGGTCTATGTCCCGCTGCCATTCCCGTTCCCCAAGGTGGAGGTCTCGGGGGGCTCGTACAAACAGGTAGGGCCCGCCACCCTCATAGTCACCGTGAGCGAGAGGAACACGAGAAACTTGGTGCTCTATGGGGGTATAGGAATCCTGGTCATTGTGGTGTTGCTGGCCATAATCCTTCAGAAGAGGAAAAAGAAGCCCGGTGAGGGAGAATCCTCTGAAGCCCAACCGGAAGAGACCTCCGAGGAATCTGAAAGCGAAGAAAGCGAGACACCGGAAACCGGGGATGAGACCTCCACGTCTGAGGAGGTGGAGTGATGGACTTCTTCTTTTATCCTTCTTCCGTTGCGGTCTTCGGCTCCTTCAAGGAGGGTGCGATAGCCTACGAAATCCTCAGGAACATCGTTGAGGGTGGCTTTGAGGGGAAAATAGTTCCCGTTAATCCAAAGGGCGGAACCGTCGAGGTTGCTGGAAGAACGTTCCAAATTCACGAGAAGCTCGAGGAGCTGGTTGACACCGCCATAATAGCAATCCCGGCCAGATTCGTTCCGTCTCTAATCGACGAAATCGGATCACTGATTAAGGGTGCCGTCGTCATCTCGGCGGGCTTCTCAGAGGTCGGGAACGAGGAGCTCGAGCGTGAGCTGGTTGAAAAGGCAAGAAAACACGGTGTTCGCGTTATAGGTCCCAACTGTGCTGGAATCTTCGGTGTCCACGGGAAGTTCTTCGGCTCCTTCGAGGTTCGCGTCAGGCCCGGTGGGCTGGCATTAATCAGTCAGAGTGGTGCCTTTG
>JAMONK010000077.1 GCA_027065835.1 Thermococcus sp.
CGGAAGGGATAACCTACAACGCATACCTAATGAAGCTCAAAGATGCCGTAGTTCTCTTCGATCTGAGCAAGAAGGAATACACGGAGGACTTCATGGGGGCCCTCCGAAAGCTGGTTGATCCCAAAGAGGTAACCCACGTCGTGATCCACCACACCGAGCCCGACCACACCGGGGCCTTACCGGCTTTCCTGGAGGCCAACGGCTACAGGGCCCAGCTCATAGGAACCAGCTTTGCAAAGCGCTTTCTGGAGGGTTTCTACGGCGAGAGGGTCGTTGAAAACTTTTACACGATCAAAGACGGTGAGGAGATGAGGATTGGGGACAGAACGTTCCACTTTGTAACCGTCCCCTGGCTCCACTGGCCGGACACGATGATAACATACGTGGTCGAGGACAGGCTCATATTCAGCTGCGACGCCGGGGGCGGCTACGGGATTCCGGAGACGATAGATGACGGCGACGAGGGGGTCGTTGAGAAGTACCTTCCCCACGTGACCAAGTACATAGTCACCGTCATCGGTCACTACCACAAGTACATAGTCCAGAACATCAAAAAGCTCAAGAACCTCGGAATAGTTGAGGAAGCGAAGGCGATCCTTCCGGGTCATGGCCTGATATGGAGAAAGAACCCCCGCAGAATCTTCGAGTTCTACGAGGCTGTGGGGGCCGGAAGTGCCACGAAAGGCAAGGTTCTCGTTATCTATGACTCCATGTACGGCTTCGTTGAGAAGAGGATGAGGATAGTCCTGGAGGAGCTGGAGAGGCAGGGACTCACCCCCGTGATCTACAGGTTTACCGACCGGGACGCACCTGCCGTCAGCGACATACTCGGTGAGGTTCCCGACAGTGAGGCCCTTGTGATCGGTGCTTCAACCTACGAGGCCGATATACACCCAAGAATACGCTACACCCTCTACGAGATCCTGGACAAGGCTAACTACGAAAAGCCCGTCCTCGTCGTTGGGGCCTTTGGATGGGGCGGTGTGGCCGGAAAGAAGATAGAGACCCTTATAAGCCGGAGCAAGTTCGACCTGGTAGAGGTCGTCGAAAGCAGGGGCATGCCCAGGCCGGAGGACGAGGAAAAGCTTAGAGAGAGTGTTAGGAAGCTCGTTCAGTGGCTCTCCTGATGTACCCTCCCCCTTTATCGGTGTGAACGGGGTGTTACGGTGAAGGTGCTGGTGGTTGGAAACGGTCCCGGGGGTGTCGAGCTTGCAAAGAACCTCTCCGGGACGTTCGACGTAACCGTAGTGGACCGGGAGGGCGTCCCTCACTACTCGAAGCCAATGCTCAGCCTCTACATAGCGGGGCTTGTGGGGAGAAAAAAGCTCTTCCCCTACTCACTCGACTGGTACGAGAGGAAGGGCATTGAACTCTCACTCAAAACCGAGGCCAAACTGATAGACAGGGGAAGAAAGGTCCTGGTGACCGACAGAGGGGAGTTCCAGTACGATGTTCTGGTCCTGGCAACCGGGGCGAGGGCCAGAGAACCAGGGGTCGAGGGAAAGGAACATCTGCTTACCCTCAGGAGCCTGGACGATGCCGAGAAGGCGAGGAGGCTCGTCGAAGAAAACGGGGAGATGCTCATCGTCGGAGGGGGATTCATAGGGCTGGAGCTGGCGGCGAATCTCGCAAAGGCCGGTTATCGTGTGAAACTGATCCACAGGCGGAACACGTTTCTGGGCCTTGATGAGGAGCTGAGCTCCCTGATACGGGAGAGACTGGAGGAGAGCGGCGTTGAGTTTCATCTGAACGTCGACCTCCTACGGGCGGATTCGGAGGGTGTTGCAACAAGCGGGGGCTACGTGGAATCCCGGGTAAAACTCTGCGCCATCGGGATAATCCCAAACGTAGAGATCGCGAGGAAGAGCGGGGTACATGTTGGAAGGGGCGTTCTCATCGATGGAGAGTTTCGAACCTCAGCCCGGGACGTTTACGCCATAGGGGACTGTGCCGAGTACAACGGAACGATCTGCGGAACCGCCAAGGGGGCAACGGGACACGCCAGGGTCCTCTCGGACCTCCTGATGGGAAGGGAGAGCAGCTACGACTTCGGTTTCCGTTCCACGGTCTTTAAGTTCGGCGACCTGCCAATGGTTATAATCGGACGTATACGGGGCCGGGGTCGGTGGCTCGATGAGAACGTGAAGGTGTTCACGGAGGGGGAGAGGGTCGTTGGGGCGGTTGTTGTTGGAAGCTCGGGGAAAGCCTTCTCCCTTGAGGCGAAGATAAGGGATGGTGCCAGGGTCTCGGATCTCTAGCCTCCTTTCCCGCTCACCGGAAAACGAAGGTAGAACTCAGTCCACCTCAAGACTGAAGTCCTGGTAGTCCATCCATATCCCCGTTTTCATTATTGAGTCGTACTGGGCTCTGAGAAGCTCGTAGTGTCCCTTCTCCACCCTGGCGAGTTCTTCAAAGACCCTTCTAACGTCTTTGTGCTCCGCGTCTTTTGCGGCCCCTTCGTAGAATTCCCAGGTGAGTTTTTCCTGCTCCATGCCTATCCTGACCGCATCGACCTCGCTCAGCTCGCCCTCGTACTCGGGGGTGAGTTTTTCGAGAAGTTCCTTGTCCACCGCTGGCAGTTCACACCTCTCGATGAGTTCCTCGACGAACCTCTCCTCGAAGGCTTTCCAGTGCTCCGCCTCCTCCCCCGCCAGAAAGAGGAACATCCTTTTGGCCCGTTCGTCCTTTGCTTTCCTGGCCAGGCCCAGGTAGAACTTCAGTTCGGCCTTCTCCACTTCGAGGGCCAGCGCAAGTGCTTCAAGTTCGTTCATAAGAATCACCACTATAACTACTCTTCTCGGTTAATTAGCTTTTTGACCTCTTCAAGGACTTTCACAGCATGCCCCTTCGCCCGGACATTTATCTTCTTCCACACAATCTCGCCCTCCGGGTTCAGGACGAAGGTGCTCCGTATCGCACCCTCGTATTCTCTGCCGTAGCTTTTCTTC
>JAMONK010000078.1 GCA_027065835.1 Thermococcus sp.
TTTTTTGCGAACTACTCTAAATAGTGTGCAAAATCGGAATAGAAAAAGTATATATACGATGCGGCCCCATCTTCTCTCGGTGGTCTCAATGGAAGAGGTAGTGTACGGTGCGGGTGGGGTCGTCGAAGGGACCTCTCATCCTCACATAGTTTCGGTTTCTAAGCCTCCTTGGAGCAACAGGGAGCACTCTGGAAGGTTAGAACGGCTGATAGTCCAACTGGGGGCTGGAAAAGGGGAATTCTCGGAGGCAAGGGGCATCCCACGCTCCATCGGGTGCATAGGAAACAACCGGTTCGTCCTGCACAGGGAGCCAATGAGCGTGGAGCGCCTCCGCGAGATACTCTTTGAGTTCTCTCACCTCCGTGGGAAGGAGCTGTGGCTAACGAACTACGACAACGTTGAGTACCTGATGGCGATGGCTTCCTACGCACTGGAACTGGAGATTCCTGCCGTTTACGCGGTCCTACGTATGGAAGACGTGGGTAAGGTTCGCCCGATTGATGGCGTACGTTTTATAGCGGAGTTTGAGTACTCCCCCGATAGATTCAGGGAGCTCGAAAGCAACGATTGGCTCTATGGGGCCCTTATTCTGGCCACGGCTTCTCAATACGAGGAGATACGCAACCTCCGGACGACGTTCCAGGGAGAGGTGTACGTGGACGTTCTATACCCTGGGTCCCTCAGAAAGGTTGATTTCAACCTGATCGAGCTTAGAAGAACGCTGAACTTCAGCAATGAGACGTACCATGACTGCCTTGCCGGAACCGTGGCCCTTACGGCGGACGGCTACTTCCTGCCCTGTCCACTTCTGAGGAAGTATATAGTTGCCGATGCGAAGGAGGAGAGTTTGAAGCGGGCCCTACGGAAAAAACGCCTTAAATCCTTCTGGAAACTTACAAGGGACAGCTTCGATGGCTGCAAAACTTGTCCATTCAAGTACCTTTGCCACGACTGCCGTGCCCTCGAGTACCAAGCAACGGGGGACATCCACGGCGTTGAGTACTGTCAGCTAGAACTCTAATATCGAACGGTAGCCCTTTCCATCTTTTCTGACCATGTCCGTGTATCTTCTCATCCCCTTCTTGGTGTTGATCTCGTTGAAGGTCGGGGTGAAGTACTGTATGAGGAGCTTCTCCACGTAGTTGCTGAACTCCAGTATCTTCGTGCCCAGGTCCTCGCTCGACGAGAAATACCATTCTATGAAGTACCCGTAATCGAGCAGAACGCCGATGTTTATCTCGTAGTCCTTGAACCTCTCCAGAACTCGATCATCGAGCTCCTTTGAGATCCCTATGGCCCCCCTGTCGTGTATGTTCATGTCCAGATTCGCGTCGAACCCCTTGAGTATGCCCTCCTCCCTCAGCCGGTTCATCATGTACTTGACCGTTGGCCTGCTCTTTCCGAGCCTTCTCGCGACCTCCGTCACCGGAGTTCTCGCGTCAACCTTCAGTATGTCCATCAAACGGGCGTAATCGTGGCTCAGATCCCACTCCCCAAACGTCTCGTTCTTCGGGTGGGGGTAGCTTCTGACCCTGTAGTACTCGTAATCGTTCGAATACCTTGACAGGAGTTCATCAACCCTGTCCAGCTGGTCTACCGGAACCGAGATTATGAGGGATAGCCCGTTCTTAAAACCGAATGCCGGGTTTGAGTAAGCCACAAATGGGTTGGCCGCGAGTCTGTAGTTCACCTCCACCAGCTTCTCCTTGGGAATGCTCAGGAATGCGAGTACGCTGTCGAGGCCGATCCTCCTTATGTTGTAGAGGGCGTTGACCTGTACCTGCTTGCCGATCCCGTAGTATTTGTCGTAAAGTCGCTTGAGCCTGTAGTAATCAACGTTTTCTTCCTTGGATATTCTCCTGAGGCTATCGAGGGGGTGTTTCTGCAGGAGCTCCACGAGAAATTCGAGCTCTTCCATCGATGGTTCTCCCATTTTAACTCACCTGAGTCTGCGGGAAAAGGTTATATCGGTTGCGGTATTAAATTTTCCGGTGGTGACAATGGTGAAGATCGAGGTCGTTGAGGTTGATAAACCGGAGGGTGTTGAGGCTATCATCGGTCAGGGAAACTTCTCCGTGTTCACCGTGGATGACCTTGCCAAGACCCTTCTGACCGCCGTCCCCGGCATAAAGTTCGGTGTGGCGATGAACGAGGCCAAACCCCAGCTGACGAGGTTCACCGGAAACGACGCCGAGCTTGAAGAGCTGGCGGCAAAGAACGCACTTAAGATAGGCGCAGGTCATGTCTTCGTCATCCTCATGAAAAACGCCTTCCCGATCAACGTTCTGAACGCGATTAAGGCACACCCCGCGGTGGTCATGGTTTACGGGGCCAGTGAGAATCCCCTGCAGGTGATAGTTGCTGAGACCGAACTCGGTAGGAGCGTCCTTGGAATCGTCGATGGCAAGGCTGCGAAGAACATAGAGACCGAGGAACAGAGGAGAGAGCGCAGGGAGCTGGTTGAGAGAATAGGCTACAAGATAGACTGAGGCGACAACCTTTTATCCCCTCCTTCCTCTATCCCTTCGGTGGTTTCATGAGGCTTGCGTTCATCACTTCTAACCCCGGCAAGGTGGAGGAGGCGAGGAAGTACTTCGAACCCATTGGAATCGAGGTCCATCAGCTCAGGGTGGACTACCCGGAGATACAGGCGAACACCCTTGAAGAGGTCGCGGAGTACGGGGCCCGGTGGCTGGCCGAACGCATCGACGGGCGCTTCTTCCTCGACGATTCCGGGCTTTTTATCGAGGCCCTCCGGGGCTTTCCGGGGGTCTACTCGGCTTACGTGTACAAAACCCTTGGTATCGATGGGATACTCAAGCTGCTGGATGGACTTACCGACAGGAGGGCGCACTTCGAGAGCGTGGTGGCCTACTGGGACGGGGAACTCCACCTCTTCTCCGGCAGGGTAGATGGGGAGATAACCACT
>JAMONK010000079.1 GCA_027065835.1 Thermococcus sp.
GATTTCCGGCTCGGGAACTTCAACGGTAACACCCATTAGCTCCGACGCCTCAAGGGCGAGTTTCTTAACGCGCTCTTCCAAGCCTTCAACGAAGCCGCCGACGTCCATGCCGACGACCTTCCATGGGGCTCTCACGAGGGCCGAGCCAAGGAGCAGGCCTGCAAGAGTTCCCCCACTGCCGACGGCGTCAACGACCGAGTCGAACTCAACGCCGAGCCTCTTCATCTGGGCGTGGATTTCCCCAACGGCCCTCACGTAGCCGAGTGTTCCAACCGGGGAGGCTCCACCCGCTGGGATGAGGTAAGGTTTTTTGCCCTCCTTTTTCAGCTCTTCGGCGACCTTTTGAGCAATCGGCCACAGCTCGCTCGTCTTCTCGACGCTGTAAACCCTCGTCTCGATTCCCATGAGCTTGTCGAGGAGGTAGTTGCCCCTGAGCTGTTCCTTACCGCGAAGAACGAGAACGGCATCCAACCCGAGGCTTTTTGCAGCGAGAGCTGTGACGAACGCGTGGTTGGAGTGAACGGCACCGGTTGTTATGACCGTGTCGCAGCCTTTAGCTATCGCATCGCCGAGAAGGAACTCGAGCTTCCTGACCTTGTTCCCGCCAATTCCGAAGCCGGTCAAATCGTCGCGCTTGACGTAGACGTCAACGCCGAGCCTTTCGCTGACCTTCGGGAGGTACTGAATAGGGGTCTCCCACTTTATCAGCTCAACCCTCGGGAACCTTGCGAGAAGTGAGCCTACCTTCGGGTGCATCCGAACCACCGTTAAGATTTGCATAGAACCGTTCAAAAGTTTAGCGGCGGCGGGCGCGCCCGGGGGTGGGAACCCTCCGCCGCACCCCTCCACCGGGGCTCCCTCACCCCCGCTACCCCGGGAGCGCCGAACGTCCCGCCTACCGCTGCTCCCTTCCGGGCCTGGCGGGGTTCGGCGGGCAAAGGGCGTTAGCCCGGCCCTCCAGCCGGACCTCGCCCACCGCCGGCCCCCCGGGACGAGGGCTCATCGTTACACCCCGGCTTCGGGGCGCGGTTTTGGGAACCGCCCCCCGGGCTTCGGCCCCGGCATATCGACGGTTTCCGGTTACAGGGGACGCCGAACCCCCCGGCCTAGCCCGCCGCCAAGATAACCTATCCCGGCCGATATATAAAGGTTTGGTGGGCTCAAGAACCAAAGGTGAAAAACCATCGTATTGAAAAATTTTCATAAACGTTTAAGAGCATACGACCATAGGTGACGTTCAATGCGCCTCAATGAGCATCCTGTTCTAAGGTTTAAAAGAGGGAAAGAGGTCACAATATACTTCCAAGGGCAACCGATAAAGGCGTACGAGGGGGAAACCATTGCAACGGCCCTGCACGCCGCTGGAATCAGAATCCTCAACTACTCGGCCAACGAAAAACGCCCGAGGGGCCTCTTCTGTGCGATAGGCAAGTGCTCCTCCTGTCTGATGGTCGTGAACGGAATCCCCAACGTCAGAACGTGCATAACCCTCGTCGAGGACGGAATGACGATTGAGCCCCAGCACGGGAAAGCCAAACTGCCGAGGGAGGCAAAGCCCCCGGAGTTCAGGGAGGCAAAAGTCGTAAGGGCGGACATCGTGATAATCGGCGGCGGGCCGGCTGGTCTGATGGCCGCCATCCATGCGGCAGATGCAGGAGCGAGCGTCGTTCTTTTGGATGAAAACCCAATGCTCGGCGGCCAGCTCGTCAAACAGACCCACAAGTTCTTCGGCAAGCGCGAACAGTTCGCGGGAGTCAGGGGAGTGGAGATAGCGAAAATCCTTGAGGACGAGGTCAGGAAGAGGGAGAGCGTTGACATCTTCCTTGAAACATCAGCAGTCGGTATCTTTCAGGAGGGCGACGAGAAGCTCGTCCTAGCCGTCAGGAACAACCGCGAGCTGATGGAGTTCCGCGGAAGAGCTGTAATAGTCGCCACCGGCGCGATGGAGAAGATGATTCCCTTCGAGAACAATGACCTTCCCGGAATCTACGGTGCCGGCGCGATTCAGACGCTCATGAACACCTACGGCGTCAAGCCCGGCGATAAGGTCCTAATCGTTGGAGCCGGAAACGTGGGACTTATTCTGGCGTATCAGCTCATCCAGGCCGGCGTTGAGGTGAAGGCGATAGTCGAGGCCATGCCCAAGGTCGGCGGCTACTTCGTCCATGCTGCCAAGGTCAGAAGGCTTGGAGTTCCGATACTCACGAGACACACCATCCTGCGCGCCGAGGGGAAGGAGAAGGTCGAGAGGGCAGTTGTTGCCCAGCTCGACGAGAACTGGCAGGTTATCCCGGGAACCGAGAAGACCTTTGAGGTTGACGTCATAGCCCTCGCCGTCGGCTTGAGACCCAGCATCGAGCTCCTCCATCAGGCCGGCTGTCAGATAATGTATGTCCGTGAACTCAGCGGTCATGTGGCCGTGCGCGACGAGTGGATGGAAACAACGGTCAGAGGAATATTCGTCGCCGGAGACTCCGCCGGAATAGAAGAAGCCACGACCGCGATGCTTGAAGGAAAGATAGCGGGCATAGCCGCCGCCCTGAGGCTCGGTATAGCAGACGAAAGCTGGCTTAAGGAGATGGAAAAGGCCCAGAAAGACCTCCTAGAGTTCCGCTCCGGGCCCTTCGGCAGGCACGTGCTCGAGGGCATAAAGAAGGCTCTGGTGGTGAGAGAATGAGTGAGATTCCCGCCTACCTCAGAAACGGTTACATAACGCTGGAGGAGCTTGAAAAGTTCATCCCCCTGCCGAGCGATGAGAGGCTCAGGAAGAGGCCGGTGGCGATTCCGGAGTGCCCGCAGGAGATACCCTGCGCCCCGTGCAGGGAGATATGTCCCACAGGGGCAATAAGCATGCCCACCCCGAACGACCTGCCGACAGTGGATTACGACAAGTGCATTGGGTGCT
>JAMONK010000080.1 GCA_027065835.1 Thermococcus sp.
ACGTGTTCCCTCTCAACCCTTTCACTTCCCGCGAGGATACTGGCTGGTGCGAGGAGCTGAACGGCGTAGCGCAGGCTGGTCCTTTCACCTAGTTCGGCCAGATACTCCACCGCTTCGTCGCTGACCTCTATATTCTCCTCTCTGGCCCTTATCTTAACTATCTCACGGATCTCATCCTTTCCATAGGGCTCTGTGTTGATTATCAGTAACCTATCGAGCATGTCGATTGGGATGCCGTGCGGCGCCTCGATGTCGGTTCCCCTTATCTTCGTCTTCCCGCGGTTGGTGGCCAATATGAGTATCGGTGCCAGTTCACCTTCCATCGCCCTCGCCAAGAATGAGAACGCCTCCACGTCGAGCATGTGACACTCGTCTATGAAGAGCACCCCTGGGACGAGCGTGGCCCTGCCCTCCTCAATCCACTGCTTAACGGTTTCATCAACGCGGGCCCTGACTTCGTCGCTTATCTCGGCTCCAGTACTGAAAAGGAGGCCAAAGATATTTCCGCGGGCGTTGGCCACGTCCAGGTCGTGGAGCGTGACCGTGTACGTGAACTCCTTTATCTTGAGGACTGGACCACCAGGCAGGTTCACCTTCCTCTTGAAGAAAAGGCCCTCCTCTTCCTTGGTGGTCCCTATCTTCGATATTCTACCGGTTTCAGCGTCTATCTGGATTACGTCTCCCTCTTCGATGCCCATTTCCATGAGCTGATACGCTATCTCTCTGCCGGCCCTAACGGACTTCTCATCATCCCTCGTGCGGAGGGTTACCGTGACGCTCTCCGGTACCTCCGCGTAGGGATTAAACGGATGCCGCGTCTTGTTTATTCGTATCTCCTTAACCTCGCCCTCGTAAACCTTCCTCTCCTCGCTTATCCTAACCCCTATTGCCCTTCTCAGGGCCTCTTTGAGGAACTCCGTTTTCTTAATCTCGGCCGAATAAATCTCGCTTCCCGCTATCTGAACGAATGGCACGTCTTCACCGAGTTCCCTTGCTATGCCCATTGCTATGGCGGTTTTGCCACTGCCCGTAGGGCCAACGAGGAGGATTCCCTTTCCGGCCAGCTTGCCGCGTTTGATGAGCTGGACGGCTATCCCCGCAGCTTCCCTTGCCTTTACCTGTCCCACCATTCCATCCGCCATGAACGGAGCTTTTCCGTTCTCGTCAAGTCCAAGTCCCCTTATGTGGGAATGGCTTCCAACTCTCTCAAAGCTCCTGGTGGCGACCTCCTCGATAACAGGCATGTTCCCACCCCCTTAATCTTTCCAAGGGTTACTAAAAGGGAGATGGGTTTAAAAATTTGACGGAGCGGCTCAGCCATGGTCGATGCGGGCATCGTTAACCCCAAAGGCCAATATCATCATCGCCTGAAAGGGTTATGGCAGGTCTTTAAAAACTCTCTCAAAGCACATGGAGGTACTTATGAACCTGGAAGCTCAGTCCGACGTTCCTCCTTCCCATCACCACGGCGGCTTCACGATAAACGGCCATGAGCATCTCCTGGCTTATCCCTATCGGTTCCCTCGGCTGGATCACCAAGGGGGCTAAACCTTTCAGCAGCTCCGCGTACCAGCGGACGTTCTCGATCTTTGTTTCCGACGTAACGACGAGCTTGGCGTAAACCTTAGCCCCGGCTTCCTTCAGAATCCTAATGCTTTCAACCTCGCGGAGAACCAAAGCCCTCCAATCCTCTGTGGCCTTGGCGGTCTCATCCTTTATGTCAACGCTGGCGTAGTCGGTGAGGTGGGCGATCCCTTTAATCAGCTCCGGCAGACCGCCGTGGGTTTCGAGGAAGTTGTCAAAGCCGAGCCGCTTCGTCTCCTCCATGAGGACTTTGAGCGGGTCTATCTGGAGCGTCGGTTCGCCGCCGGTGTAGCTTATCGAGTGGATGTCCCCCGTGTCGAGGCGCAGAATGGCATCAACGACATCGTCGAGCTTCGCTGGATTCGGCCGGTACTTGAACTTCCCCGTGAAGGGCTCAACTTCATAGCGCCAGCGGGAAACGCGGGAGGCGTTGATGTACTCCTTGGAGTCGCACCAGAGGCAGTTAAGGTCGCAGCCGGCGAAGCGGACGAAGATCTGCCTCCTCCCGAAGGCACTCCCCCGAACGCTTCCTCCCTCACCCTGCCAGCTGTTAAAGACCTCGGCCATCACGAGCTTCATGTCAGACAATACGTCGGGACGGTTTTAAGGATTTGGCTTTCAGTCACTCCAGGGTTCAGACCGATCCCTGACGCTCCTCAGGATTTCTTCGATGCACGGAACATCGCCTCGCGTTCGGTAGTGCTTCCTGACTATCATGCGCTTTTCGTCCAGTTCGACCCGATACTCAAGGAATCCCGCGTTCAGGAGCTTCCGGAGATGCGAGATGAGCAGGGGCTTAGATATTCCCAGTGCTTCCCTGAGCTCCCTGCTGGTTTTCTCTGCATCCATGCACAGTATCAGTATCCTGAGCCGGGTTGGGTTGGAGAGGGCCTTGAACGTCTCGGAAAGTCTCTGGATGTTCTCCTCGGCATCCCCTTCGGCCATCGGCCCATCACTCCTTGAGTTCCTCCCTGAGTTCCCTAATCTCCTCCCTGAGGAGCCTTATCTCCTCAAGTAGTGCAGACATAGAATCCTCCATGTCGGGGTTTGCCGGTTTCGATGTTTCAGATGGACCGGAACAGCGGACTATGAGGAAAACCACACCTACAACAACTGCCAGGAGCAAGAGCCAGCCCAGGAAGTCAATCCCTGGGGGCATAGGTACGGGCATCTTTCATTCCCCCTTCGGTTTTCATTACAGTCAACATTGATTCTACTAGATAAACATTTGTTTACCCATTATATAAACATTTCCCTTGGGAACGGAGAAGCGTGAAAACATGGCTCAGAATTCA
>JAMONK010000081.1 GCA_027065835.1 Thermococcus sp.
GAACTACCCCCACGAGCTGAGTGGAGGAATGAAGCAGCGTGTTGTCATAGGCGCGGGAATAGCCAACAACCCCCGCCTCCTCATAGCGGATGAGCCAACGACGGCGTTGGACGTTACGGTTCAGGCCCAGATACTTGAGCTGCTCAACGAGCTGAAGAGGAAGTACAACGCAACCGTCCTGCTCATCACCCACAACCTCGGTGTCGTTGCGGAGACCGCCCAGCGCGTTGTCGTCATGTACGCCGGCAAGGTTGTTGAGATAGGAACGGTCGACCAGATCTTCCACAACCCCCTGCACCCGTACACCGCTGCGCTCTTGAAGGCCGTGCCGAATCCTCTGGGAGAGATAGAAACTCTTGAGAGCATTCCGGGGACGGTTCCGAACCTGATAACGCCGCCATCTGGCTGTCGTTTCCATCCAAGATGCCCATTCGCAACCCAGGCATGCAGGGAGAGGGTGCCAGTGCTGAAGGAGATCGAACCCAACCACTTTGTAGCCTGCCACAGGTATTGAGGTGAGGATTATGGAACCAGTGCTCAAGGTTGAAAACCTGAAGAAATACTTCCCGGTCAAGAGCCTCTTAAGAACGATCGCGTGGGTAAAGGCGGTCGATGGTGTTAGTTTTGACATATACCCCGGTGAAACCTTTGGCCTCGTTGGCGAAAGCGGTTGCGGGAAAACCACCACCGGCAGAACGATACTGCGGCTGATACAGCCAACATCGGGTAAGGTGCTGTTCGGGGGGAAGGACATCACGAAGCTCAAGGGCAAGGATCTTCTGTGGTTCAGGAAACATGCCCAGATAATGTTCCAGGACCCCTATTCCTCACTGGACCCGCGTCAGACTGTCTTCAGCACCATAATGGAGCCGGTTAAATTCCACGGTATAACCGTCGATGACCCCGAGGAGTTCGTGGTAAATCTCCTCGAGAGCGTTGGGCTCAACGAGATGCACCTCTACCGCTATCCCCACGAGTTCTCGGGCGGTCAGAGACAGAGGATAGCCCTGGCCAAGATCCTCGCCCTCAAGCCGGACTTCGTGGTTCTCGATGAACCCACCTCGGCCCTCGACGTCTCGGTACAGGCGAACATCCTGAACACCCTCAAGGGGCTGCAGAAGGAATACGGCTTCTCATACCTCTTCATAAGCCACGACCTCGGCGTCGTCAAGTACATGAGCCACAGGATGGGTGTCATGTACCTGGGTAAACTCGTTGAAGTCGGACCGGCTAGGAGGATATTTGAAAACCCGCTTCACCCATACACCCAGATGCTCCTCTCGGCGATTCCGGTGCCCGATCCGGAGCTGGCGAGGACAAAGAAGAGGATGGAGGTCAAGGGAGAGCCCCCAAGTCCGATAAACCCACCGAAAGGTTGCCGCTTCCATCCACGCTGTCCCCTGGCCAAGGCAGGCCTCTGCGACGAGAAGGAACCGCCACTAATCGAGGTGGAGAAGGACCACTACGTCGCGTGCTGGCTGTACGAAAAATCTTAACCTTTTCCCTATTTTATCCCGAACGTGTTCCGGAGGAGGGCGGAGTAGAACGCCGTCCTGAATCGAGGGTCTTTTTTAAGAAGGTTGGTGTAGACCTGATCCTTTCCGGAGTCCTTCATGACCGTCCCACCCTCCAGCCACAGCCGCATATAGACCGTGCCTTCTGTGACTACCCTGATGTCCTCCAGATCACTGGAGCCCTTAACCCCGAGTATCCCTTTGAGAAGCGCCAGTCCCAGGGAATTTTCCCTCTCAGTTTCGGCGAGCCTTTCGTCGATGTCGATATGCCTGCTGTGCCCCGTGGGGATGCCGATCATCCTGAGTATGTTCCACCGCCTTATATGGGAGACCCGCTTCTTCAGAACCTCTCCAGTGGCCTGCTCCAGACTCTCAAACGTGTCCTTCAACAGATCCTCCGGGTTCTCCCGAAGAAGAACTGGGAGGGGATTTTGAGCGGAGTTGAGGAACCTCTCCCTATCCGGGTCCTTTATGAGGACCGCCTTCCTCGGTTCAATCGAGACGAACTCGATAAAATACGAGTCCATCGCCAACCTTCGTATGCTCTTCCCTTTTTTCATGACCCTGAAGACTGTGAAAGGAACCTCCATAGGCATCCCAAAGGTATTTAACCGTGGCCCCAATAAGTCTTGCGGTGGAAGATGAGGGTCGATGAACTTCCGGTTGATGAGAGGATAAAGAGGATCATCATTGAGGGGGGCATAAGGGAGCTGTACCCGCCCCAGGCCGAAGCCCTCACCAGCGGGGTGCTGGAGGGACGGAACTTAGTCCTGGCGATCCCAACGGCGAGTGGAAAAACGCTGGTCAGCGAGATAGTCATGGTAAGCAGACTTCTTCGAGAGGGCGGAAAGGCGGTCTACTTGGTTCCGCTCAAGGCCCTCGCCGAGGAGAAGTACCGTGAGTTCAAGACCTGGGAGGCCCTGGGTCTGCGCGTTGCGGCAACCACCGGTGACTACGACTCAAGCGATGAGTGGCTCGGGAGGTACGACGTCATCGTCGCCACGGCCGAGAAGTTCGACTCCCTGCTCCGTCACGGGGCCAACTGGATAAGGGACGTGGGGCTGGTCATCGCCGACGAGGTCCACCTCATAGGCTCGTACGATAGGGGAGCAACGCTTGAGATGATCCTGAGCCACATGCTGGATCAAGCGCAGATCCTCGCCCTGAGCGCTACAATTGGAAACGCCGAGGAACTGGCGGAGTGGCTGGATGCCGAGCTCGTCGTGAGCGACTGGCGGCCGGTTCAGCTCAGGAAAGGGGTCTTCTCCCACGGACTCCTCACATGGGAGGATGGCAGCACCGAGCGTCATCCTGAGAACTGGGCATCCCTGGCTACGGGTGCAGTCCAAAAAGGAAAACAGGCCTTGGTGTTCGTAAACACCCGTCGCTCTGCCGAGAAGGAGGCGCTGAGCCTGAGCGGAAAGGTTTCTCGGCTCCTGACTAAACCGGAAAGAAGGGCGTTGGACGACCTCATCGGATCCATAGAGGATAATCCAACGACGGAGAAGCTCAAGAGGGCCCTTAAGGGGGGCGTTGCATTCCACCATGCGGGTTTGAGCAGGGTGGAGAGGACTTTAATCGAAGATGCCTTCCGTGGTGGTCTCATTAAGGTGATAACGGCCACACCGACGCTCAGTGCTGGAATAAATCTCCCGGCGTTCCGTGTTATCATAAGAGACACCAAGCGTTACGCCGGCTTTGGCTGGACTGACATCCCCGTCCTGGAGCTTCAGCAGATGATGGGGCGCGCAGGGAGACCCAAGTACGATAAGGTAGGCGAGGCCATAATAGTCGCGAGGACCGAGGATCCAAAGAAGCTGATGGAGAGGTACGTCTTTGGAAAGCCGGAGAAGCTCTTTTCAATGCTGGCCAATGAACAGGCATTTAGAAGTCAGATCCTGGCGTTGATAACCAACTTCGGTGTCTCCAGTTTTCAGGAGCTCCTACGCTTCCTGGAGAAGACGTTCTACTTCCATCAGAGGAGCGACACATCCTCGCTCGAATGGAAGGCGAAGGAGATAGTTTACTTCCTCATCGACAACGACTTCATCGACATGGGAACCGACGACCGCTTCATAGCACTTCCCTTTGGAAGGAGGACCTCTCAGCTCTACGTAGATCCACTGACGGCCAAGAAGCTCCACGACGCCTTTCCAAAGCTTGAAGAGAACCCGAACCCCTTCGGAATCTTCCAGCTGATGGCCTCGACGCCGGACATGGCCACGCTGAACGCCCGGAGACGGGAGATGGAGGACTACCTCGACCTGGCCTATGAGATGGAGGACAGGCTTTACACGAACATCCCCTACTACGAGGATTCGCGCTTCCAGGGCTTTTTGGGCCAGATAAAAACGGCAAAGGTGCTCCTCGACTGGATAAACGAGGTTCCGGAGGCGAGGATATACGAGACCTACAACATAGACCCCGGGGACCTCTACAGAATTCTGGAGCTCGCGGACTGGCTCATGTACTCCCTCATAGAACTGTACAGGCTTTTTGATCCGAAAGAAGATGTTCTGGCGTACCTACGTGACCTTCACCTCCGCCTGAGGCACGGCGTCCGTGAGGAGCTCCTCGAACTGGTCAGGTTACCCAACATCGGGAGGAAGAGGGCGAGGGCACTCTACAACGCCGGATTCCGCACGCAGGATGACATAATGCGCGCCAAGGTGAGGGACCTCCTGAAGGTGGAAGGCATAGGCATGAAGGTCGTTGAAGGGCTCTTCAATCACTTCGGTGTTGAGATGCCGGGGGTGAAAGGGGGGCCGGAGAAGGGCGGTAAAAGGACCAGGAAAGGCACCCTCGACGATTTTTTGAAGTGAGTTAAGCTTTTAAACCCCCTCCTTTTACTCTGGCGTGGGCACTATGATAGTCATTGTAACCGGGATGCCAGGATCCGGAAAGAGCAAGATCGTGAAGGAGTTCGAGAGTAGAGGTTTTCCAAGCGTTTCTATGGGAGATATCGTGAGGGAAGAGACCGTAAAGCGGGGTCTCGAGCTCACCAAGGAGAACGTCGCCAAGGTCAGCATAAGGCTCCGGCAGGAGCTCGGTCAGAACGCAGTTGCGAAGCTCGCGGTTGAGAAGGTTCGAGAACTGCTGAAGGAGACGGACGTGGTGGTAATTGACGGCGTCCGTTCCCTGGACGAAGTGGGGACGTTTAGAAGCGCCTTTCCTGGGGAGAGGATAGTGACCATCGCGGTCCACACCCCTCCAAGACAGCGTTTTGAACGGCTCAGGGCCAGGGGCAGGCACGACGACCCAAGGAGCTGGGAAGATTTCGAGGAGAGGGACTGGAAGGAGCTGAAGTTCGGCATAGGCAACGTCATGGCGATGGCCGACTACATGCTGGTGAACGACGGCCCCCACGACGATTACGTCAGACGCGTCAGGGAGCTCGTGAGGACCATCCTAGCCGAGCATTGAGTCCAGGAAGAGCATGACGTAGAAACCCGCGAAGAAGCCCAGGGTGACGAGCGTCTCGCTCTTCTCCATCCTGTATATCTCCGGGATCATCTCCTTAACCGTGACGTAGAGCATCGCACCTCCGGCCATTCCAAGGCCGTAGGGAAGAAGCCAGCTGAAGAGGGTGAAGAAGTAAGCCCCGACGAGGACCATGATCATCTCCGCGAAGCCGCTTAGAACACCCATCATTATCGGTTGAAGGCGCTTCCTCTGGATGACCGCAAGTGGAAGCGCGACCACCGTTCCCTCCGGAAAGTCCTGTATGCCTATCGCTATGGTCGTCACGAGGCCAACCTCCAGGCTGTAGATGAGGGACGTTCCGACGGCCAGGCCTTCGGGCAGGTTGTGGATTATCACGGCTATCACCAGCAGCCACACCTTTCTCAGGCGTTCCCTCATGGACCTGGGTCCCTCGTACCCCTTGGTTAGGTGCTCATGGGGGAGGAGGCGGTCTATGGCGTAGATGAGCAGAACACCCAGTGCTATGCCTACACCGGCCGGAGTGAACGAACCGGTGCTCTCTATCGCGGGGAGGATGAGTGAGGTGAACGCCGCGACTATCATAACACCGGCGGCGAAGCTGAGGGAGAAATCAACACCTTCTTCGGGCAAACGTTTGGCGAATATCGCCACCATCGCACCGAGGGAGGTCATTATCGCGACGAACAGACCTGCGTAGAAGGCCACCCACATTATCTCGCCGTTGGAAACCCTCAGGATCCAGCCGGCGAGGTTCGTGATGAAGTTCTCTAACACTGTTAGGACACCCTAACTGTTTTGGCGGTTGGGTTTATAAGGTTTCTTCCGACCTTACTCGGGTGGTGAGAATGGAGCTGTTCGAGGAAGTCGAAGTTGAGGCCCACGTTTATCCGACGGAGGACACGGAAAAGGTGAAGAGGGCGATGCTCAACCTCGTTCCCGAGCTTGAGTTCGAGGCCTTCGAGAGAGAGGAGTACACGGTCCTCATCGGGAAGACGACGAGCAGGAAAGCCCTTCAGAGGCTTTACGAGCTCTTCCGAGGTCAGGCGATACTTGATACGGCCCGCTCATTCCTGGAGGATGGCTACTTCGGCGAGGAGATAATCCTGAGGGTGAACAAGCAGGCCGCCTACGCCGGGTCAGTGAACTTCAACGAGGAAAGCCCCCTCGGTCCGATAACGATAATCATAAGGACCAGGGACCCACAGGGGCTTATGAGGTGGCTCGCGCCGAGGACGAGGGACGGGGTTCCGGTGGAATGAAAGAAGAGAAAATGCTCATCCGCTCTTCCTCTTCTTTCTACCCCAAGATATCTTGGCCGTCAGTACCTTCTCGCTGGAGAATATCCTTGCCGCGAAGTAAAGGGTTACCAGGGACAGGGCGCTTAGGTAGACGAGACTGAGTGCCATAAGGCCGTAGCTCCCGGAGAGGGCGTACCTGTAGGCCAGTATTGGGTGGGTAAACGGATCGGCCAGGAGACCGTAGCGTGCCAGGGCGGGTAGCTCGTTGATGTCCGTGAACATCAGGATGAAGGCCGGAAACGCGAGCGGCAGTATAACGGAGCTCACAACCGTGTTTGCGCTCTGGACATCCTCTGCGAAAACCGCCAGTATCATCGCGAGGCTCAGGGCAAAGACTATCGTCAGGAACACCACGAGTGCAAAGAGCAGCATTCCCGTCGGGGTGATACCCAGGCCAAGCTCCCTTAAGGTCACCCCAGTCTCCGTTGTAAAGGAGCCGAGGTAGCTCTTAAGCCCTACCATATAGGCCAGGGCAGCTATTAGGCCCATAACCGCGGTCCCACTGATCTTTGAAGCCACTATGGTCGTCCTCTTAACGGGAAGGGTTAGGAGGGTTTCGAGGGTCTTGTTCTCCTTCTCGGCGGCCACCGCTCCGGCGGCCATCTGGGCGGTTATCGTCACCATCAGGAAGACTATGAGGGGAAGGCTGATCGCCTGGGATGTGAGGACGCCAGAAACTAGTGACGGTGAGGCGTTCACGATGTGATGGTTTATGAAGGATCTGCTCTCCGCCCGGACTGGGTGAAGGAAGGCTTCTGGCTGTCCAACGTTCAGGTTTTTGAGCTTCAGCTTTGCTATCTCCTCTGATAGGACGTTTATGACGGCGTTTATTCTGGATTCGCTGACGCTTTCCCTGACCCCCGTCCCTATGGAGTGGAAGATTCCGTAAACCTCCACAGTGGCGATCCTGTTGCCTTCAATGCTATCACTGAAGTTGCGTGGTATGACGACAAGGACGTTCTGTTTTTCCTGGTAGGCCCGATTTAGCGCCCCCTGAAGTGAGCTTGAGTTTATCAGAGTGACCGTCACGTTTGGAGCTGCCGTTAAGGCGTTAACCAGCACCCTCCCGTACGGGCCGTCGTCGAAGCTGACTATAACGACGTGGGTCTCCCCTTGGGCCGTTTCCATTCCGAGCTGCATTACCTTCCCCATGGTGGGGTATATTATCAGCGGCACTATTATGAGGCCGAAGAGCAGTTTCTTGTCCCTTATGAGGCTCATTATCTCCTTCCTCGCAAGCACCCAGAAATCGCTCATGATTCCTCACCACCTGCCGGTTCAACCGCCCTCATAAAGACTTCCTCCAGGTTCTCGGCGTGGTACCCCTCCTTCAGCTCCTCCGGGGTTCCTATCTCGATGATCTTTCCGCTGTTTATCAGGGCAACGCGGTCACAGAGAAACTCGACCTCAAGCATGTTGTGGCTGGAGACTAGGAAGGTCGTTCCCTCCTCCCTGGCGAAGCGTTTTATGGTCTTCCTGATCGTGTAGGCGTTGACTATATCCAGCCCGCTCGCCGGCTCGTCGAGTATCGCCAGCCTGGGCATCACCATCAGCGCCCTTGCCAGGAGCAGTTTTCGGGTCATACCCTTTGAGTAGGTGGCCACCTTGTCGTTCAGCCTGTTCCCCAGGTCGGAAATTTTCTTTCCGAGCTCCACCATCCCCGCCGCCTTTTCCTCGTCCTTGGCGTACAGCCTCGCCATGAAGCGGAGGTACTCGATCCCTGTGAGGTTCTTGTAGGCACCGGCCTCCTCCGGAAGGTAGCTTATGAGGGCCCGCACCTCCTCGGCTTCCCTGACCACATCGTGCCCGAACACCTCGGCCCTTCCTCCGGTCGGCTTCAGCAGGGTTGCCAGTATCTTCAGGGTGGTGCTCTTACCCGCCCCGTTGGGTCCGATGAGTCCGAATATCTCCCCCTCTTTGATCTCAAAGCTTATGCCCCTCAGGGCCCTAACTTTACCGTACTCCTTCTCCAGCTCTTCAACCTTGACAACGGTCATGATCTCCCCTCCCCAGGATCTCCTTCATAGATGAATATATCCTCTATCCTGACTCCGAAGAAACGGGCCAGCTTAAATGCCAGCCTCAAAGAAGGATCGTACTTTCCCCTCTCTATCGCTATTATCGTTTGCCTCGTTACCTCCAGGGCCTTGGCAAGCTCCTCCTGGGTTAGGCCCCGCTCCTCACGAAGGTTGCGTAGGCGGTTCTTCAATTCACATCACCCTCTGGTAGTACAGCCTGGCGATAAGCCACGTAAACAGGTACATGGCCAGGAGGCCGAAGAGGAGCGAGCGGGTCCCCACCATCCTCAGAGGGGTAAAACTCGAGATTAAAAAGCCTACAGCGACTATGAACAGTAGAACATCGCCCGCCAGCGCCGTGCTCTTGAGCTCAATGAGCCTCTCCCTCTCGTCCACCACCACGGCCTTCCCCTTAAGTTTTTCAGTGCTCCTCTTGGCGTAAACTATCCAGAGCCCTATGAATGTGAAGGGGAGAATCAACAGCGCCGGCGTTTTGTTGTAACCTTCCACCATCAGAACGGCCATGACTGCGGAGACGCCCCCCAATCCCGCCGCCAGGAGGGTCACCTGACGCAGATGAGTCCCTTCCCCGAGAAGGTCCGGTCTGGTGAGGGATAGTCCCACCACCCCCCCGGCAAGGCCGATCACGAATATAAACGCACCCACGAAGAGACCGAAGGTCCACTCGGGGGGATTGTACGTAACGGTCATGGTCCCCCCGCTCTCGTGGTAGAGAATGATCAGGTACGCGGTGTAGACCACCGCTGAGATAACGATCAGGGCCACCAGGTTCCGCTTCTGTTCCATTCACATCACCCTAGCGTAGCGATGCTTGAGGTACAGCTTGAGGGTCGAGGCCAAGATCATCAGGCCAAGGGCCAGGTAGTAGGCACTCCTCAGGTTTGGCTCATCATCGGAGAGAAGGGAAAGTGCCACGACCGCAAAGGCCAGGGCCAGCACCAGCACCTGAAGGGTTCTCCGTGAGGCCATCTCCTCGATGCGGAGCGTTCTCTCGTCGCTTATAATCTCACCGCGCCCTTTGAGCCACTCGGCGTAGAGGAACGAAACCGCGACTGCCGCCGCCAGAACGCCAAAAGCCAGCGCAACGTTTCCCATCCACAGCGCTACTGCCAGTAAAGAGGCCGTTGTTGCCGGGATTGCGTAGCCTATAATTCTCCATCTCTCCATGTTCCCACCATGTAAAGTTTCCTTTACGTAAAGCTTCCTTTACATCTTTATAAGTCTTTTCCCTCAAAGCTTTTAAAGGAAGAGCGAAAACTCCCTTCCGCGCGGGGGTTGCCGAGCCTGGCCAAAGGCGCGGGATTTAGGGTCCCGTCCCGTAGGGGTTCGCGGGTTCGAATCCCGTCCCCCGCACCAGAAACTTTGATTTGTGGGTTGCTCAAAATGCCTTTTCTGTTAAACTGATGGAAAAGTCAGCCGTGCAATTGTCAGGTGCAGCCAGTACACTGGTCTGACCTTTAAATCGGGCCTCTAAAACGGTTTCATATTCTTATTGGCGCTCGAAGGACGCCTTCTTAGAGTGGAACACTTGTCAAAGAGTAACTCGAGTAGAAACCCATTCTAAGACTCGCAACTTTCAAAAAAGCACTACTCTTCCGCCAGCGCTTTCATCAGAAAGGGCTGTTGTGGTGGGCCCGCGGGGACTTGAACCCCGGACCTCCACCGTGTGAGGGTGGCGTCATAACCAGTCTAGACCACGGGCCCGTCGAAAATAATGCCCAAAGCATGAAATATAAAGCTTTCGCTGGGCTTCAGGTTTCTTCCAGTATCTCCCTTGGAGCCCCTCCGAACTCCACCAGATATTCCGCTTCAACGATGTGGAGCCGCCCCGGGACAACCATGACATGGGGCTGCCTTCCGAAGTCCTCGTTTATCATGTCTTTAACGTAGCCCGCCCGCAGTGTTGGATTCAGAGAGCCCGCCCTTGCAAGGACAACTACTAGAGTGTCGGGCGTGAAAATTCCATCTCCTTTCCTATCCTCCACCTGGAGGAGTATCTCCATCGCCTCGTTGGCGGTCATGTAGCGGTTTTGGTGGGCTTTTATGTCGAGGAAGAGCATTGTGTGAAGGCCCCTCTCCCGGTTCTCCCTGATCACGTCGTAGTGGCTAGTCGGAAACCAGTTTTTCTCCGGATACGCCACCGTGGCGCTCTTCCCGAACTTATATATCTGAAGGCCCGTTATGGCGATCGCAGAGTAGATGCTGGGTGCGTGGATTACGTAGCTTTCGATACCCATCCTCTTTGCCCTTATTCTGAGGTCGGAGTGCGTTGTTGCCACCATGGGATCCCCTGCCGTCAAAAAGGCAACGTCTTTGTCCCTGGCCTCACTGAGAACGGTGCGCTCAAAGTTGAGCTCAACGTCCTCTCTGCTGAGCCTCCTTATGGTTTTGCCTATCATGGCCTCTATTCTGCTCATCGTCGTCCCGGCCAGCAGGGACGTGTAGAACTCCGCGAACACCAAGTCGCATTTCTTAGCGGTCTCAAGCCCTTTGAGAGTGACGTCCTTCTCATCATAAAGACCGAGCCCTATGAAGTAAATCGCCATCGTCTCACCGGCGGAAGTTCCCCCCTCACCTTTTAAGATTACCCCAGCGGCTCATGCCGACTTCATGTTGCCCGTAGAGGGCACCTCAGCGCCGCCTCAACAAGTGCCCTCTGCTGTGGGGATGAAAACTGGCTGTGAACTGAGTTACTTTGAACCCTTCAGCTTTTTATGGGGGAGCTGGCCTCAAAGTCCACCAGAAAAGCTGATGTGGTGCGGTGGCCGGGATTCGAACCCGGGTTACCGGCTTGGAAGGCCGGTGTCCTAGACCAGGCTAGACTACCACCGCTTTGAGAGAATGGTGGGGCGAGGGGGATTTGAACCCCCGACACCCGGATCTTCAGTCCGGCGCTCTCCCAGGCTGAGCTACCGCCCCACGTCCAAAGATAAAAGGCCGGAGCGAATTTATAAATCTTGCGGTGACCCAGAAGCGGAGCCGTTACAACGGAAGGAGTTTGGGGGAGGAAGTCATACCCTTGGCTCAAGAGCGTAAACGGTCCTGTCCTCACCGATGGCCTCGATCAGACCGCGATGCCTCCTGACGCAGCTCTCGCACTCGCCGCAGTGTATCGGCTTCCCGTCCTCGGTGAAGCCCCTTGGCATGTAGCAGGAGTTGGAGTACTCGTACTTGGCGCCAAGCTCCTTAAGGAGTTTCGCTATGCCCTTCTTATCGAAGTCAATGAGCGGAGCGACCACCTTAACCTCGGCCATCGTTCCGTACTTCAGCATCTCGTTCATCCTCTCGACGAACTCCGGGGTGTTGTCCGGGAAGGTAGCCCCTTCCTCAGCGTTGAAACCGACGATTATGTCCCCGCCACCGAGGGCATCGAGGAGAGATGCGGCGACGCTTATCAGGACGACGTTACGAGCTGGAACCCACACGCTTTTTGCCGTCTCCTGCGCAACGCTCATGTCTTCCAGCTCCTCCGCCGTAACCTTCGGCGTCTCGCCTCCCACCAATGTCGTCCCCCGCAGTTTGGAAAACTCCTCGAGGAAATCAAGGGGAACTATTCTCAGCGGGACGTCCAGCTCCTTCGAGAAGAACTCGGCCACTCTGTTAGTCACACGCTCCTCATTGCTTCCGTAGTTGATGACGAGCATTATGACTTCATCGTAATTCTTCCTCGCCCAGTAAAGGCAAGCAGTACTATCCAATCCACCCGAAAACAACACGACCGCACGTTTCATGATATCACCCCTTAGATAAAAGTCGAGCTGAAAATTAAAAACCTACTCCAAGGCAAGTCCCACTATCTCCTCAACGCTCGAAAAACCTTCGGCGGCGAGGTACGCCTCGATGCCCTCGTTGATCTCCCGGAAGACATTCCATCCACGGAGCGAAACTGCCGTCCCGATCTGGAGAGCTGAAGCGCCGGCGAGGAGGAACTCTACCGCATCCTGCCACGCGGTTATCCCGCCGATGCCTATGACCGGGATGCCGAGGGCCCTCGCGAGGTCGTAAACCGCCCTCAGTGCGACGGGCTTAACGCCGGGTCCGGAGTAGCCGCCGACGCGGTTGCTGAGAACCGGCTTTTTAGCATGAACATCTATCGCTATCGCCTTCAGCGTGTTTATCGCTGAGACAGCATCCGCCCCTGCTTTTTCAGCGGCCAGACCGAGCTTTGTTATGTCGTCTATGTTCGGCGTCAGCTTCGCGATGACGGGCTTATCCGTTGCGTCCTTGACAGCTTTAACAACCTCATAGACGTTCTCCGGCCGCTGGCCGATTTCCATGCCGTAGCCCTTTGCATGAGGGCAGCTGAGGTTCAGCTCAAAGGCATCCGCCACGTCACTCAGCTTCTCAGCGAGAAAGGCGAATTCCTCCGGTGTTCCACCAAAAATCGAGACTATCAGAGGGAAGTCAAAGGTGTAGCCTTCAACCATCTCAAGGAAGCCCTCCCAGCCCGGATTGGGTAGACCCATCGCGTTTATCAGGCCATATGGGAGCTCGACTATAGTGGGGTTCCCATATCCATCCCTAGGTTCGATCCCGATTGACTTTGTTACCACTCCCCCGGCGCCTTCCTCGTGGGCGCGTATCCACTGTTCAGGGGTTTTATCGTTGATACCCGATGCGAGGATGAGCGGATTCTCAAACTTCATCCCCAAAAGCTCAACTTCAAGACCTGCCATTCCACAGCACCAGAGGGAGATGCTCGGAAACCTTTAAGGGTTTTGGGTGACGGGGGCAAAGCTTATAAAATGCAGTCTCGGTTAAAGAGGGGGAGGGCCGGTAGCTCAGCCTGGTTAGAGCGCGGGGCTTTTAACCCCGTGGCCGCGGGTTCGAATCCCGCCCGGCCCGCCATCCAGCAAACTTTTCTGGCGAAAAGTTTGATCAAATAGTTTTGACTGTTAGTGAGGCTGGTTTTATAGTCCGTGCTAGTTAAAACAGGCGATTTTTGTCCGTGGTTTGTTTTGTAATC
>JAMONK010000082.1 GCA_027065835.1 Thermococcus sp.
GCCGTGCTGGAGGATTACCCCCTTCCTCCTCGTCTGTGCGGAGCCGCTTATCTTCTTCCCGTTGGCCACGATGTCGTTGAGACCGGAGAAGCCCGCTTCGAGGCCGAGCTCCTTCAGCGCATCAACGAGAGGACCGGCAATGTAGCGGTAGCTCGTCTCGACGTTCCTGAGCATCGGGTGGTAGTCCTCGCCGACGATCACGGAGTAGGTTATCTCCCCGAACTCGTCGTGGAACACCGAACCGCCGCCGGTTATCCTCCTGACGACCGGGATGCCGAGCCTCTTCGCCTCCCCAAGATCGACGTCATGGACGACGCTCTGAAATCTCCCAATCGTCACCGAACTAGGCGAGAAGGCGTAGAGTCTGACCGTGTCGGGGGATTTCCCCTCGATTCTGGCGCGCATTATCGCCTCGTCTACCGCCATCTGAACTTCAGGCCTTGCAACGATGAGCGGGATGAACCTCATGATATCACCAAACAAGAGAGGGGTGGAGGTCCTTTTAAGTCCACTGGCCGCTCAGCCCCCCATGCCGAGGGACTCGCGGATGTCCAGGGGTATGAGACCGATCTTCGGAAAGACCATCAGGGCCTTGTCCTCAACGGCGTAAGCGGGAACGCACGGAACGGAACCATAGGGGGTCGGGTACGGCGGATCCGGAACGGGGTTGTTGTCCCCCCAGGTCAGGAAGCACTTCTCTATCTTCCCCCCGAGGTCCACCTCGCTTATCTCCCTGACGCGGTGAATTATCGGGTACGGGTAGCCGGGGCGCTTGTAGACTATCACGTCCCCGACGTGCACGTCGTTTATGTTGTTCCCGTCGATACCCCTGAGCAGCACCACATCACCGCGGTAGAATACGGGCTCCATGGAACCGCTCACCACTATCACGAGCGGGGAACCCGTGTGAAGGGCAAATTTTAGGCCAAACTGGAGTGCGAAGACCACAACAACGGCCATGAGCACCCAGGTCACGTCTTTTTTCCAGCCATCGTCCATTTCAATGCCTCCATGAAAGTTATTATCCTCACGGGGATGGCACCTATCGCGGTGCAGGTCTCGAGGCTGACCCCCCTCCCTGTTACATCAAGATGGTGGTGGGCCATCTTAAAGATTTCCTTCGGAAGCCCGTGCCTGCCTAGGCCCACCAGGAACAGAAAACTCTCCCCGGCCAGCGCCCTGCGGGAGACCTCCAGGGGGGTGATCGCCCTGTCCGCCTGGGGCTTCCTCGTGGTTGCGATTACCCTCCCGAACTGGGGCGGGAAGCCCTTCCTCGGAAAATCCAGGAGGTGGAACCTGTTCTCCCCTGCGAGCTCAAGGAGGTACCTCCCGCCCTCCCCTATGGTGGTGTGGCCGCTTATCTCCCCGGCGACCTCCGCGGGCCTCCCCTCCAGTGGAAAACCCACCAGGGCCAGGTGAAAACCGTAGGCGTAGGCCACGGGGGCGGCACGGGCCACGGCACGGAGGTGCGCCTCATGAAGCCTTCTCCTGTCGTATGAATTGTAAAGCGCCAGCGTCAGCATACCAACCATTCGCTTTGAGGAGCGAACCTTTATAAGCATTTAGAACAAAGTAGGGGTTGATATGACAACGCTGGAGGACATACGGCTTCTGGTAGAGAGGGGCTTCTACGAGGAGGCCCTTGAAAAGATAACCGAGCTTCCGCATCCGGTTGATCAAGTGGAGGCTCTGGGTTACTTGGCCCTCGCCCTGGCCGGAGAGGAAGGGTACGACTGGGTCTCCGAGGTGATCTCCGACAGCGTCTACATCGCGGACAAGATAAAGGAGGCGGCAGAGAAGGCCATAGCCTACGCCATAATCGGCTCAACCCTCTCGATCCTCGACTACGAGGAGGACTCCGTTGAGATGTTCTCAAAGGCCCTTGACCAGGCTGAGAGGATAAAGGACCCCATCACCAAAGGAAGGGTCCTCTCACGTCTGGCGTACCAGCTGGCCATATCGGGTCACTCCGAAACCGCCATTGAGCTGTTCAACACGGCCTTCGACACGATAATCGGGGCCGAGATAAAGTACACGGAGAAGGTCGACGGCCTCATAAGGATGGGCGAACTCATGGAGAAGGCCGGGGACGCCCTCACAGCCAAGGACGCGATGAGGTTCTACAGCATGGCGTTTGACATCTTCGACAAGCTCCACGTCAACCAGAGGGCGGCCATCGTGGAGAAGAAGATGGAACTGTGCAGGACCGTGATGGATATAGGCCTCCCGGAGATACGCGCGGCCCTTCTGGAGGGAAGGAACCGCTACGCCCTGGCCCTCATAGAGAGAAAGTACCGCGGGGTGATGCGGTTCCTCGGGGAGCTGGAAGTGGCGATGTGGATGAAGAGGGTCAACAACAGGGAGTACCTGGACGTGGTCGAGAGGGCCTTCCAGGAGTCAAAGGACATCCGGCTGACGGAGAGCAACGTCCAGCGCATAGCCACCATCCTAACGGACCTGGGGAGCCTGAGGCGGGCCCTGGAATTCGCCAACATGATATCCGATGTGCGGCAGAAGAGCGAGGCCCTGAAGGCCATAGCCCTGGAACTGGGTAAGAGACGTGAGTTTGAGGAGGCCTTTAAGCTCGCAGAGGGTATCCCGGATGAGGAGGTCCGGGGGGAGGCCATCACAGAACTCACCGCGATGAGCGGAGCGGGGGAGACCGTATGATATTCGACGCCCATTCCGACGTACCAACCTTCATATACTACGAAAGGGAAAATGGACAAACCGCCGTGCTTGAAAGGAACTACTCCCGCTTCTTCGGGGGCATCGTGACGGCGAGGGTCGCCTCCGTGTGGACCCCCGTGGAAAAAAGGAACCTCGCCCTCAGGTACGGGATTGAGGCA
>JAMONK010000083.1 GCA_027065835.1 Thermococcus sp.
TATTGCAACCAAGACTTTTTCCCCGGACATAGAGAAAAATTGGAGGGGGTGTTAAAAAGTTTAATCCTCTGCCCCTTTCTCAGTGATCCGGAATATTGCCTCGCCCTCGGGAAGGTGGGGGCTGTCTATGAGCCGGGCTACGCGCTTGCCGGCCTTGCCCTTACGGAGATAGATTCTGAGAGTTGCGCTGTGGGCCAGGATGTGGCCGCCAACGGGCCTCGTCGGGTCGCCGAAGAAGGCATCCGGCTTTGCCTGCACCTGGTTGGTAACGAAGACCGCTATGTCGTAGAGGTCCGCTATCCTGTGCAGGTCCGAGAGGTGCTTGGCCAGCTTCTGCTGTCTCTCCGCGAGGGTCCCCCTGCCGACGTACTCGCTCCTGAAGTGGGCCATGAGAGAATCCACTATTAGGAGCTTGACCGGCCTGTCGGTCTCGGCCTTCTCTTTGATTATCTCTTCAGCCCTCTCGATGAGGAGCATCTGGTGGTTGCTGTTGAAGGCCCTGGCAACGTAGATGTTCTTGAGCACCTCGTCCGGATCGAGACCACGGTTCTCGGCGATCTGCCTTATTCTCTCGGGCCTGAAGGTGTTCTCGGTGTCTATCCAAACGACAGAGCCGTGAAGGCCACCCTCCTCATGCGGGAGCTGAACCATCACCGCCAGGGTATGGGCGAGCTGGGTCTTTCCGGAGCCGAACTCACCGAAGACCTCGGTTATGGCCTGGGTCTCGACTCCGCCGCCGATGAGTTTGTCAAGGCTCTTGCTTCCGGTGGAGACCTTGCCTATGATGCTCCGCTTTGCCATGTACTCATCGGCACGCATAAAGGTCCCGATATTGGCGGCTTCCCTCGCGGCCTGGATTATCTTGAGGGCGGCGCCCTCACTTATGCCGGCTATCTCCTTGAGTTCCATAGGGGAGGCAACCGCGATAGCCTCGATGCTATCGTAGCCGGCATCACGGAGTTTTTCAGCAGTGGCCGGGCCCACCCCGGGCAGGTCCTCAAGGTTTTTGGCAGCAGGGGTCGGTTTGTTCTTAGTTGAGCCTGAGGAGGTCTCTTCCACAACATCGAGCTCTTCAAATTCATCGAGCTCTTTTATTTCATCTTTAGCGCTCTTTTTCTTAGCCATGAAGTCTCACCCACCGAAACTACCTTTGGTAGGGGTAAAGATTGGAAGGTTATATACTTTTCTTTTTCATGAGAGCCGGTGGAGGGGAGAAGGTACGCGAGCCAATCACCGAGACACGGGCTGTGAGCCCCCAACAATGGTTCTGAAGAGGAGGGAACACTTGTTTCAAAGGAAAACAGAACAACAGGGGAACTCATTTTCCGGAAAAAGCCGAGGGTTTTATCACTATCAGCCTCGCGCCGTTGGGGATTCTCCCATCGAGGTCCGGGCTGAGCACGGGGGCATCCGTGTAGTAACCGAGCAGGAAAAGGCCGGTCTCGGATTGAAGCTTCTTAAGGGCGTCCAGGTACGTGAGTCCCCAGAGGTCACGCCGCGTGATCACCGAGATATCGTAGCGACCGAGGGCCGTTGTGATGTCGTCTATAACGTCCACCACCTCCGGCTCAAAGATGGAGCTGGCGAGTAAACGCCCGGCAAAGCTTCTGCTGAGGATAACCCTATCGGCCCCTGCACCGGTGAGGAGCTCAACGCTCTCGGCGTTTAAAGCCTCAACGAGAACCTTGGCGGCGGAGAGGCGCTTGACCATGAGGGTTGTGAAAACCGCCTTTGAATCATCCTCCAAGGCGAGTATGACGTAGGATGCGTCCCCAACCCCGGCGCGCTCAAGGGTTTCACGGCTCGTAGGTTCACCCACGAGAACCTCAACATCCTCGGGGAGGTCCACCTTCTTCCGTTCCCCATCATCGGGGAAGACGACCACTATGGGTCTGGCTTCGGCATCTCCTCCGGAAATCGCTGACATCAGTTCGTTCACACAGCTCGGCACGGTGCTTCCCTGCCCGATTATCACGTAATGACCCGAGAACTTAACCCGATGCATTCCCATCAGCCTCCTCAAAGACGAAGAAATGAAGTATTCGGCCAGCACGGAGACCAAGGCCGTGAAAGTGGAGATGCCCGCAACCGCGGCCACCATTGCAACGGCCCGCCCAGCGGCGGTGTGCGGTGTCACGTCCCCGTAGCCGATCGTGGCCATGGTTATGACCGCCCAGTAAAAGGCAGTGTAAAAGCCCACCCCTTCAAAGTACATGAACAGGGCGGCAAAAAATACCCCAAGCAGCAGAACAACGAGGGCTATCTGGAGCAGCCGGCTCCTGCCGACCTTGACCCGGAGCTTCAGAAGCCTTCGAACCAGAGGCAGCGGAATCATGGTGTTCAATACGAGCCGGCTCTTAAAAATGTATCACAGCGTGCCCGGCGTGCAACTTGAAGGGGTTCCAGTGGAAGGAAAGGTCCTTTTCGATGGCCGTCTAATAGGGGCCCCAGAGTTTCATTTCCACTGGAACCCGGGTTTGGAGAATGGACGGTTTCACAACGGTGAAAAATGCAATGAGAGATTTATATCCCTGGTTACCAACGTCAACCAGCATGATGTTCAGGATAACATCTTAAAATTACCAGGAATTAGCCAACTTAAAATAAAAAATCGTACATTTATGAACATTGTTCATAGAAATATATAAATATCATCAGTTCTAGAAAAGTGGGGTAGCTTGATAGAGAAAGGAAACGAGGTTCACGGTAGCCTTACAAAGTCCGCTTCCACAGGAAACGAAACTCCCTGGGGTTACACATGTGGTTTCATAATTAAAAATCTTAAGCGGTCTTGTTTTCCTCCATTGTACCCAAACCGGCTTCATTGTATATTTTTTGGTGCACTTTCTTGATCATTCTCCTTTCAGTGGAACTCTCACTGGCCATCACCTCATCTTTACAAATGAAAACGTTCAATGCCCACTTATGGTCAGCACCAAGTGCCGTTTCCCCTGGAAACGATACGGTTATTAACTCCGGAAGCTATTTCGTCCGGTGGTTCCAGTGGAGGATATTGAAGAGACCATACTGGGGTGGCTTAAGGAAGGTGATGATGGTGCTAAAGACATCGTTGACCTCCCCTGGGTTGTGAACCCGGTTCGTGATCACGTGTACCTGGCGGAACACCCCCGACTGCCGTTTACCCTTCTGCTGGTCTTTTCCGATGAGTTCGTTCAGCTGGTGGTTCCCCTTGGACTGGAGACGCTGTCAATGAACACGGAGGACCGGCTTAGGGTTTATCATGCCCTCCTAAAGCTCAGCGACGGCATCAACCTGCTCAAGTACACCCTCTCGGGTATGAACGATGAGGTTACCCTCAGGGTGGACCTTGATAAGAAAACCCTCGGCAAAGCGGAGTTCAACGACGCGCTCACCGTTCTCCTGGTGGGTCTTCAGGCCGCGGTCACCAACCTTGGGCTTGAGGAAGAATTCTCCAACGAGATCTTCGAACGCCTCGTGGGTATGGTTGTCTCAAGGCTTGAGAAGGGTGCCACAAAGGAGGAACTCATGCAGTTTCTGGTCCAGAAGGTCGGGATGCCAGAGAAGGACGCCAGGGAACTGCTTGCCATGATCTTGAAAGCGCATAAAGAGGCCTCCTCCAAGGCTCAGGACGTTGGATATTTCTGACCATCCTGATCATCTCGAACCCTTCTTTTTACACCCCCCTGTCCAGCAAGGCATATAAACCCCTGACTGCTACTTATCCCTGCTTCCACTGTATCCAGTGCGTCCTGTGGAGTGTGTGTTTGATATCCAACTTGTTTAAAAATAAATTGTCATATATTCCGAATAACATCAAAAATCTGGAAAAAAGATGATAAATTGGATGCTTCATGTCAAATCAACATGGTGGGGTATGATTTCCAGTGGAGTGGTGGTGAGCATGGATGATAATTACCTGGGTTCGGTGTTTGAGAAGTACCTGCACGCAAAGAAGATCTTCAAAAATAAAGAGGTTCTCAGGCACAGCTACACGCCCAAAGAGCTTCCTCACAGGCGTGAACAGATAGAGGACCTCGCCCACATACTGGTTCCAGTTCTTCGGGGGGAAACCCCATCCAATATCTTCGTTTATGGGAAAACGGGAACCGGTAAAACCGTCACCATAAAGTTCGTCACCGAGGAGCTGAGACGTATCTCGAACAAGTACGAGGTTCCCGTTGACGTCATCCACATCAATTGTGAGATTGTGGACACCCAGTACCGGGTTCTGGCCAACATCGTTAACCATTTTCGACCAGAAAGCGGGGTGGAGGTCCCTCTGGTTGGGTGGCCGACGGATGAAGTTTACGCCAAGTTAAAAACCGTCATAGACGCGAGGGAGCGATTCGTGATAATCGTCCTGGACGAGATAGACAAGCTCATCAAGAAGAGCGGGGACGACATCCTCTACTCCCTGACCAGGATAAACACAGAACTCATCAGGGCCAAGGTCAGTATAATCGGGATCTCCAACGACCTGAAGTTCAAGGACTACCTGGATCCAAGGGTCCTCTCCAGTCTGAGCGAGGAGGAGATAGTTTTCCCGCCTTATGATGCCAACCAGCTTAGGGATATTCTGATGCAGCGTGCTCGCGATGCCTTCAACGACGGTGTGCTCGATGGTGGGGTCGTTCCCCTTTGCGCCGCCCTGGCCGCCCGCGAACACGGCGATGCCAGAAGGGCCCTCGATCTCCTGCGGGTCGCGGGGGAGCTGGCCGAGCGGGAGGGGGCCTCCAAGGTTACCGAGAGGCACGTGTGGAAGGCCCAAGAGAAGATCGAGCAGGACACCATGGAAGAGGTTATAAAGACCCTCCCCCTCCACTCGAAGGTTCTGCTCTACGCGATAGTTCTCCTCGACGAGAACGGTGAACTGCCCGCCAACACCGGGGACGTTTACTCCGTTTATAAAAACCTCTGCGATCACATAGATCTGGAGCCGTTAACCCAGCGCAGGGTCAGCGACCTGATAAACGAACTGGACATGCTGGGTATAATCAACGCGAAGGTCGTTAGTAAGGGGCGCTACGGCAGGACAAAGGAGATCCGACTGAATATAACCCCCTACAAAGTCAAGAACATATACCGGTACGATCCCCAGCTCCAGAGCATGTTAACCCTAACCCTCTCACGCCAGAGGAGGTTGCTCTAATGGGATTGGTTGAAGACCTCATGTCCAACAGGTACCTGATAACCCCTGCTGCGTACTACCTCCTCGAGGGTCACTACCGCAAGGACTTTACCCTCGCGGAGCTCGTTAAGTTCGCCAAGACCCGTGGAAAATTCGTGGTTGATGCCGTCGTAGCCCGTGAGTTTCTTGAGGAGAAGGGCGTTCTTCCCAGGGGCACTCCACTGGAAAAATTCGTTTCCAGTATCCCCGGGGGGGCCGATGAAAACCGGTCCCTCTCATCCGATTCTGAGGAATCCACAGTGGAACAGCCGCTTTCTGCCGTTACTCCTGAGGGCTCCTCTGAACAGGACGATACCGGCAACCTGGTGGCCGCCCCCTCTGAGGGTTCCGGGACATATATTTCCACTGGAATACCCCTCAAATCGGGGGAAGAGCCTCCCCATACGGATCAATCTGAGGCAGAATCTGGCGGGTTTACTGGGGGGAAGAGTTATGTTTCCACTGGAACTCCTGAAGCGGAGTCGGTTGAAGATGCCCCGGAACCGATCCATGAACCCCTTCAGTCCCCGCCTGCACCTGAAACCACACCCCCCCTTCCAGTGGAAGAAGGGCTCTCCGAGAACGGGTACTCCAACGGGGCCCCAAATGGAAACGGCGGCGTAAACGGATATGAATCCGGTGACGACGAGGAGTTCAAGCCAAAAGTGATATACGGTGATTACGGTGTCCCCATCGCGTATGAAGAGGAGGTGCCCGGTAGTGAAAAGAAGGCGTACACCGTCTACGAGGGATTTTCCCTGAGCCCTAAAGAGGGCTTCCACTACCGCGCACCGGAGATCCCGGACGACTGGCAGGTTGTGTTCGACGTTAAGAACTTCAAGCTCTCACCCCCGAAGGCCAAAAACGCCAACGGAAAGGATGGGGAGATAATAGTGAAGGCCTACTCAAACCTGTTCAAGAGCCGGCTTAAGAAGATGAAGCGCATCCTACGCGAGAACCCTGAAGTCGGCGGCGTTATCGATATCGGGAAGCTCTCCTACCTCCGCACTGACGAGGACGTGACCATAATCGGGCTCGTTAACTCAAAGCGCGAGACGCCCAAGGGTTACATGTTCGAGGTGGAGGACAGCACCGGTATAATAAAGGTCTTTATCAACAGGAGAAACGAGGACGCTAAGAAGTTCTTTCAGATAATGCCCGATGCCGTGGTGGCGTTTAGAGGGCGGCCGTCCGGAAGGAACATCTTCTTTGCCAACAGGATGTACATCCCAGACGTCCCCAAATTCCGGAAGAGTAAACCTCCACTTGAGGAGAAGGTCTACGCCGTCCTCCTGAGCGACCTGCACGTTGGTTCAAATAAGTTCTGTGAAACGGCCTTCATGCGCTTCCTTGAGTGGCTCAACGGCGAGGTCAACAACCGCGCTGAGGAGGAGCTCGTGAGCAGGATCAAATACCTCGTGCTGGCCGGAGACGTCGTTGACGGTGTGGGCATCTACCCAGGTCAGTACGATGAGCTCGCCATCCCTGACATCTTCGACCAATACGAGGCCCTCGCGAACCTGCTGAAAAACGTTCCGGAGCATATACATACATTCATCGGCCCCGGCAACCACGATGCCGCCAGAACGGCACTCCCCCAGCCCGGCTTCTACGAGGAGTACGCTCGTCCGATATTCAAACTCAAGAACACCACCATAATCAGCAACCCCGCGGTCCTGCGGCTCCACGGGCGGGACTTTTTGATATACCATGGGAGGGGCATCGAGGACGTGGTCAACATGATCCCCAACAGAAGTCACCACCGCCCGGCCGAGGCCACCGTGGACCTCCTCAAGCTCCGTCACCTCGCCCCGACGTTTGGGGAAAAGGTCCCCATAGCCCCGGACCCTGAGGACCTCCTAGTGATAGAGAACGTCCCCGATCTCTTCCAGACGGGTCACGTCCATGTTATGGAGTACCAGACGTACAACGGGGTTTTCGTGATAAACGCGGGCACGTGGCAGGCCCAGACCGAATTCCAGAAGATGGTTAACATCATCCCCACCCCCGCGAGGGTTCCGATAATCGACGTCGAGACCGCAAAACTTCGGGCGGTTGTGCACTTTGACCAGTTCTGTGAGGGGGTTTGAACCATGGAGATCTACTCCGATGAGATGAAAGCTTACTTCGAATCGCTTCAGCGGGAGATCGACAGGGCCTATGAGATAGCGAGGGAGGCCCGTGCTCAGGGTAAGGATCCGAACCTTGAAGTTGAGGTTCCCCAGGCCACGGACATGGCCGGTCGTGTTGAGAGCCTTGTTGGGCCAAAGGGGGTTGCCGAGAGGATACGGGTTCTCGTTAAGGAGTACGGTAAGGAGCTGGCCGCCCTTAAAGTGGTTGATGAGATCATCGACGGCAGGTTCGGGAAAATCGGTGATAAGGAGAAGACCGCGGAGCAGGCTGTGCGAACCGCGCTGGCCATCCTGACGGAGGGTATAGTGTCCGCCCCCCTCGAAGGGATCGCGGACGTCAAAATCAAACGCAACACCTGGGCCGACAACAGTGAGTACCTCGCGCTCTACTACGCCGGTCCGATAAGGAGCTCCGGTGGAACGGCGCAGGCTCTGAGTGTTCTCGTTGGGGACTACGTCAGGAAGAAGCTCGGCCTCGACCGCTTCAAGCCCAGTGAGAAGCATATAGAGAGGATGGTTGAGGAGGTTGACCTCTACCACCGGGCGGTTACGCGGCTTCAATATCATCCCGAGGCCGACGAGGTGCGCCTTGCCATGAGGAACATCCCCATTGAGATAACGGGCGAAGAAACCGACAAGGTGGAGGTCTCCCACCGCGACGTCGAGGGGGTGGAGACCAATCACATCCGCGGCGGTGCGATACTCGTTATGGCCGAGGGCGTCCTTCAGAAGGCGAAGAAACTGGTCAAATACATCGACAAAATGGGAATAGAAGGCTGGGGCTGGATAAAAGAGTTCGTCGAGGCAAAGGAGAAGGGTAAAAAGGCTGAGGGCCCCGCTCCGTCTGGGTCCGAGGCCGAGGATTCCGGTGCAAAGGAAGAAGTTGCGGAGAAGGTTGAGAAGGGCTTCTACTATGAGCTCTATGAGAAGTTCCGGGCCAACATCGCCCCAAACAAGAAATACACGAAGGAGATCATCGGCGGCAGGCCTCTCTTCGCCGAGCCATCAACGAACGGCGGCTTCAGGTTGAGGTACGGCCGCTCCCGTGTAAGTGGCTTCGCCACCTGGAGCGTCAATCCCGCGACGATGCTGATCCTCGACGAGTTCATAGCGGTGGGCACCCAGATGAAGACCGAGAGGCCGGGGAAGGGATGTATAGTTACCCCCGCGACAACGATTGAAGGCCCCGTGGTCAAGCTCAGAGACGGGAGCGTCGTCCGGGTTGACGACTACGAGACCGCCCTGCGGGTTCGTGACGAGCTTGATGAGATCCTTTACGTGGGTGATGCACTCGTCAACTTCGGCGATTTCGTTGAGAACAACCAGACTCTCCTTCCGGCCAACTACGCTGAGGAGTGGTGGATTCAGGAGATGATCGCTGCGGTGGAGGAGACCTACGAGGTTCATCTGCGGCCCTTCTCGGAGAACCCACGTGAAGCCGTTGAGGAGGCCGCGGAGTACCTTGAGATAGACCCGGATTTCCTTGACCGGCTTTTAAAGGATCCGCTGAGGGTTAGACCTACAGTGGAGGAAGCCGTGCACCTCTCAAAAGTTCTCGACATCCCCTTCCACCCCCACTACACCCTGTACTGGAACACCCTAACGCCCGAGGAGGTTGAGGTGCTCGTACGGTCCCTCGCGGGGGCCCAGATTGAGTGGGATGAGTTCAAGAAGAATCGGTTCGCCAGAAAGGTTCTCCTGAACCACGATGGAGGTATAAAGCGCTACCTTGAGCTCCTCGGCCTTCCCCACAGACTCGAGCGCATCGATGGTGAAGAGCTCATAGTTGTGGAGTACCCGTGGAGCGCCGCCCTTCTCACACCCCTCGGCAACCTTGAGCGGGAATTCAGGGCAAAGCCCTTTCATACGGTCATCGACATCATAAACGGGGGTAAAGGCATAAAGCTCCGGGACAGGGGGGTAAGCTGGATCGGGGCCAGGATGGGCAGACCCGAGAAGGCAAAGGAGCGCAAGATGAAGCCTCCGGTTCACGTGCTCTTTCCGATCGGGCTGGCTGGCGGGAGCACCCGCGACATCAAGAAGGCCGCGGAGGCGGGAAGGCAGACCTCGGTTGAGATAGCGTGGTTCCGCTGCCCTGACTGTGGCTCTGAAGGGCCGACACCCCTGTGCCCGCAGTGTGGTACCCGGAGGGAACTTCTCTACCACTGTCCCAAGTGCAACGTTGACTACCCGGAGGACCAGGCGAGGGATCTCGGGTTCAGATGTCCCAAATGTGGGATGGAGCTTAAACCGTTCTCACGGAGGCGGATCAACCCTTCGGAGATAATGAGGGAGGCCATGGAACGCGTTCACGTCAACACCCTGGACAAACTCAAGGGCGTCATGGGAATGACCTCCGGCTACAAGATGGCCGAACCCCTAGAGAAAGGCCTCCTGAGGGCTAAAAACGACGTCTACGTCTTTAAAGACGGCACCATTCGTTTCGACGCCACCGACGCCCCGATTACCCACTTCAAGCCAAAGGAGATAGGCACGAGCGTTGAAAAGCTCCGCGAGCTCGGCTACACCCACGACTTCGAGGGCAGGCCGCTGGAGCGGGACGACCAGATACTCGAGCTCCGCGTTCAGGACGTCATACTGCCCTACGAGGCCGGAAGGTACCTCCTCAAGGTTGCAAACTTCATAGACGACCTCCTCGAGAAGTTCTACGGCCTGCCGAGGTTCTACAATGCTGAGACTATGGAGGACCTCGTCGGCCACCTCGTCATCGGTTTGGCCCCACACACCTCCGCTGGAATCATAGGCAGGATAATAGGCTTCTCCGACGTTTTGGTGGGATATGCCCACCCGTATTATCACGCAGCGAAGAGGAGAAACTGCTTCCCAGGAGACACAAGGATTCTCGTCCAGATTGATGGAAAACCCGCCAGAATAACGCTCCGCGAGCTCTACGAACTGTTCGAGGAGGAGAGCTACGAGAACATGGTCTACGTAAGGAAGAGGCCAAAGAAGGACGTTAAGGCGTACTCCTTTGACCCAGAGAGTGGCAAAGTAGTTCTCACTGATATCGAGGACGTGATAAAGGCTCCGAGCACCGACCACCTGATTCGCTTCGAGCTTGAACTTGGAAGGGGCTTCGAGACGACAGTGGACCACCCGGTCTTGGTCTACGAGAACGGAAAGTTCGTGGAAAAGAGGGCCTTCGAGGTGAAGGAGGGCGACAGGATACTCGTTCCCAAGCTTGAGTTTGAAGAGGGGGGTATTGAACACTTCGACTTGCTTAAGGCCTTTTCGGATGAGCGGTTCGCAGAGGTATGGGATATCATAATGGTTCGCGGACTCTCCGAGTGGCTGTCCTCTCTCGGAGTGGAAGTTAACGGAGATTACCTCCGCAGAGACTCCTTGCCGCTGAAGGAGCTTTTGAGAATCATGGAGGATAATGGACTTTCGTTCGAAGACGTTCCTGACTGCTGGCTGGCTTTCAAGCGGGACAAGGTTAGGATACAGAGATTCGCTCCTATAAAACCTCTGATGCGCGTCCTTGGCTATTATCTCTCTGAGGGCTACGCGAGGAAGAGCGACAGCGTTTATCAGATAAGTTTCTCCATAGCCGACGAGGAAGTACGTGAGGACCTCAAGAAGGCATTAAGAGAGGCCTTTGGCGATGGCTTTGGAATCTACGAGCGCGGAGAAAAGATGACCGTTGGTTCCCGCATTCTCTATCTGCTCTTCACCGAAGTTTTCAGCGTAGGGAAGAACGCCCACACAAAGCGCGTTCCCCATCTGGTTTACACACTGCCGAAAGACGTCGTTGCTGAGATGCTGAGGGCCTACTTTGAGGGCGACGGAACTATTATCGGAACGAAGCCAATGGTAGTTGTGTACAGTGTTAACAGGCCCCTGTTAGAGGACATTGATACATTGCTAATCTCTAAATTTGGCCTTTACTCAAGCTGGGGTGTGGATAGGGATGCAAATTCCCGTCCCGGCAACGTTGTTCAAAAATACCATCAGGTCAAGGGCGGTACTGTCCCCGTGTCTAAAGTCTACCGTTTGAACCTCTACGGTATTCAGGCGTTGAATTTCATGGGTTCAATCGGATTCATCAGCAAAAGAAAGAACAGTGTTGCCGAGCGGTGGAGGGACTATAACTTCCAGCCCTATCGGCGCGCTACTGATATGGGGGTTCTCCTTAAAGTCCGGTCTGTTGAGTTCATCCAGCCTCCCGACGACGTTGTATACTCGCTAAGCGCCTCCAAATATCATACTATAATAATTAGTAACAATATTACTACAGCAAATTGTGACGGAGATGAGGATGCCGTCATGCTCCTCATGGACGCCCTGCTGAACTTCAGCAAGTACTACCTGCCCGAAAAGCGCGGCGGCAAGATGGACGCGCCGCTGGTCGTTACCACGAGGCTTGACCCGCGCGAGGTGGACAGCGAGGTCCACAACATGGACGTCGTCCGCTACTATCCACTCGAATTCTACGAAGCAACCTACGAGATGAAATCTCCAAAGGGGGTTAAGGTCATCGAGCGCGTCGAGGACAGATTAGGCAAGCCGGAGATGTACGAGGGCCTAAAGTTCACCCACGATACGGATGACATCGGCCTCGGCCCGAAGATGAGCCTGTACAAACAGCTCGGCGATATGGTAGAGAAAGTGGAGCGGCAGCTGGGCCTGGCCGAGCGCATAAGGGCGGTGGACGAGAACCACGTGGCCGAGACCATAATCAACTCCCACATCATCCCCGATCTCAGGGGCAACCTTAGGAGTTTCACGAGGCAGGAGTTCCGCTGTGTGAAGTGCAACACGAAGTACAGAAGGCCTCCGCTGGGCGGAAAATGTCCCAGATGTGGTGGAAAGATCGTCCTGACGGTGAGCAAAGGGGCCATTGAGAAGTACCTGCCGACCGCCAAGATGATCGTCACGAAGTACGATGTGCTCGATTACACCCGTCAGAGGATCTGCATCACCGAGAAGGACATAAAGACCCTCTTCGACAACGTGTTCCCTGAGAGGCAGCGGACACTTATGAGCCTGCGGAGGGACATCTGCGATAAGATGGTCGCGGAGCGTACAGGAAAGGCCCGTGCGGGCAATGGATACTTTGAGGAGCTTAAGGCCAATGGGAAGTTCAAGAAGCGCAAGGAAAAAGGGCAAGAGCCTAAGAAATCCGAAGGGACCAAGGCCAGTACCCTTGGGAAGGCCATAAAGGACGAAAAGAGCAGGATGAAACGTAAGAGGAAGTCTCCACGTCTCGACGAGTTTTTTGGATGACGAAACCCATATATATCTCCTCCCGTCTATACATTATCCGTTATGAAGCTAGTCCCAAGCATCGCTTACCTGAGGGTTCAGAGGCAGACCTTTGTGGGGTACTCGATGCCCCTCGCCGGTTGGGTGGGGGAGTACCTGATCAACTACCGCAGGTTGCCTCGGCCGGGTTTTCTCTCCCGGGCTATGGGGAAGCTAGGTTTCTCCCCTGCTGGAGAGGAGCACGACGACCGCTACGTAACCCGGTTCTTCACGAAGGGGAGTGTTTCGATAAGCGCGAGCTGGGACATCGAGAAGGAGAGCCTCTTCCTTCAGCTGATTCCCCTCCGCTCACGGCTCTCCAGTGGTTTAACCATCCGGGCGGAGCACGTGGAGTTCTACGACCAGTACGTGGTGAGCATAGAGCCGACCGGCAAGCTCCCTCCCGGCGTTAGAGGTATCGGGATAAACGCCCTGATCCTTGAGGATTTTTACCCCATCGAGACCCCCTACTGGGGGATGCTCCACGAGGACTGGGAGGCCGAGCTGAACCTCCTGGTGATGAAGGACGAGGTTTATGAAGGATTGAGCCGCGAGGAGTACCGCTGTCCGGTCTGCTTCTCGCCCTTGAACGAGGAGAACGGTGTCCTCAAGTGCACTCACTGCGGCTTCACCTACGCTCCGGAGCACGACTTCGATAGGGTCATGG
>JAMONK010000084.1 GCA_027065835.1 Thermococcus sp.
AAAGGCCTTCAAGAGATTCAACCGGCGGATACGTCAGGCTCACGACCGTGAACTCATCCTTGAGCGCCATCAGTTGCATCCACCAGATATCGTACGCCCCGCCCATTCCGTGGAGGAACAGAATCGCGGAATTCGAATCGCCGAGTGAGAGGTACTCCCACGTCCTGTCCTCCACCTCGATCCTCCGCGTGGGAATAGCCCTGAATTTCTCCAGAGATTCACGAATGGCCGCAGTCTCCATGACAAACAACACCTGAGAAAAATTGCACTCGATGTGTATAAGGCTATCTGAACGGGAACATTGGAAAAGAAAATAACTGAAGGGTCAGCGGCCGTTACCGTTGCTCTTTCCCTGGCCACCGGTCTCCATGGGGCTGTTGATTATCGCCTCGTACTCGTCTTTTGGTAGAACCTGCGGCTCGTAGGTTATCCCCCTGTTCTTCAGCTGGCCCACAAATGCCCTCAGATGATTTCTGCTTCCCATCATGAGGTTCTCGTAGACGGTTATTATGTCGACCTTGTTCGTCCGGGAAATCCACTCCTGGAGGTCCTTTATGTCGGTTTCCTCTATCAGTGCGCCAACCTTGAGCGCATCGACCTCGCTCTTCATTCCCATCTCTATGAGCTGGTCGTAGAGCTTCTGGAGCTCCTCGTTCTGGAACTCGCCGATGCCCTCGCTGGCGGTCGGGTCGGTTAGATTGTACTTTTTGAGCAGCATCCGCACGGACTCCACGTGGGTGGTCTCGCTCTTGGCTATGTTGCTGAATATCTGGAGTCCCCACTTCTCGTAGAGCTTGGTGTAAACGTCGTGGGCGAGTTTCTCCTCCTCAACCATGTATATGAGCCCCTCTTTCTCCGTGCTTGTAAGCGGCTCCGTGGGTAGGGAGTCTATGTACGACTGCAGGTCCTGAGTGTTCACGTTGCCGTTTGAATCCGCCACGAGCGGAACGGTGTCCGTTGGTGCCGGGCTTTTGGTGGAGGTCGTTGATGTCTCGCGTCAAAAGGTTTATCTAAACGGCCCCGGAATGTCCATGGTGGTAGCATGTGGCGGTCGGCCAAGTTCATAGACGATAAAGTTGCCTTCTCGAGGATGCCGACGAGGAGTGAAATAGACGAAGTTGCCGGAACCTTCGATGCCATCGTCGTCCTGGTCGAGGAGTTTGAGCTTCCCTATCCCCTGAACGAGTGGAGGGTGCGGGGTCTCGATGTACTCCACACCCCCATTCAGGATTTCTCAGCCCCCGCTCTGAACCAGCTCCTCGAAATCCTTCGCTGGATCGAAGCGAGGGTTTCGGAGGGCAAAAGGGTTCTGATTCACTGCATGGGCGGCCTCGGGAGGAGCGGAACGGTTGCCGTTGCCTGGGTGATGTACTCGGAAGGCATCCCACTGAGGGAAGCTCTGAGAAGGGTTCGTAGGATACGACCCGGTACTGTTGAGGTAGAGGAGCAGATGAAGATCCTCAAAGAACTCGGCTATTATCTGTCAGAACGACAGAAATAACACCAAAATCAGTGAAATTCCGTCAGAATGATATCCAAAACAGGGAAAGTTTTATCCGTCCCTGACCGACCCTTTTCCGGGATCTCCATGAAAGTAGCGGTTGTGGGTGCGGGAACCATAGGCGGGGCAATAGCAAAAGCCCTCGCCGAAGCGGGCCATGAGGTCATCGCCACGCGAAGGAACCTGGAGAAAGCCGGATGGCTTAGGGAGTATGGGGTCACACCGAGCAAGAACAACGTTGGTGCTGCGGAGTGGGCCGATGTGGTGTTCATAGCGGTTAAACCTGGAAAGGTTGATGAGGTTTTGAGGGAGATAAGGGACCCAATAAATGGAAAGCTCGTTATCTCCGTTGTTGCGGGGGTCTCCCTTAAGGAGCTCAGCGACCTGGCGGGGGCAAGGTTCGTAAGGGCCATGCCCAATATAGCCGTGCTCGTCAAGGAGTCCTTCACGGCCTACACCACCGAAGTAGAGGGGGAAGCTCTGAAGGTTGTCGAGAACCTTCTCGGGAGCTTTGGGAAGTGTCTTCGCGTTGAAGAGGAGCATATGGACGCCATAACCGGACTCAGTGGCTCCGGGCCAGCCTACGTGACGGTGTTCCTCGAGGGGCTTATCTACGGTGGGCTTAGGGTGGGACTCCCGAGGGACGTTGCGAAAACGGCCTCCCTTCAGACTCTGCTGGGGACGGCAAAGCTGCTCATGGAGACGGACGGCCACCCCGCCGAGGTAAGGGAGGGTGTTATAACCCCCGGAGGAACGACCATAGACGGAGTTTTCGAGCTGGAGGAAGGGAAGATAAGAACCGCGGTGATGAAGGCGGTCGATGCCGCCACCAAGAAATCGCGTCTTCTCTCAAGGACCCTTAAAACCCGTTGAAGCTCACGACCTCTTCGGCCTTCTTCCTCTCGTACTTCGGCTTTGGATCCCCCGGATAGCCAACCGGCAGTATCGTCTGGAGCTTGTAGTCCTTTGGTGCGTTCAACAGCTCCTCGACCGGCCTCGGGTTAGGAGGAGTGTAGGTTACCGTTCCGAGGCCGAGTTCCTCAAGTGCAAGGAGAAGGTAGCCGACCGCTATCCAGGTTGATTGGAGCCAGTACGGTGCCTTTGTGTATCCAAACACGAGTATCAGATAGGGTGCCTCGCTGAGGAAGGGCTTCTCGGGCTTAAAGCCCTTGGCGTTCAGCCAGGCCATCAGATCGCCCTTCGTCCTCGAGTAGAACTTTTCCTCTTCCTCCTCGCAGAGCTCCCTTATCTTCCCCTTGAGCCAGTCGTCGTCCACAACCACGAACTTCCAGGGCTGGGCGTTCATGCCGCTCGGTGCTTCCTTTGCCGCCTTGATGGCC
>JAMONK010000085.1 GCA_027065835.1 Thermococcus sp.
TCGAAGGGAATCCCCGTCGGGGAATCGACGAACACCACGCCGAATTTGGGCTTCACCCTGTCAAGCAGATCAACCAGCTTTTTCGGAGAAATTCCCAAGACATCTTGGAGGTTGCTGCTACCGGGCATCACGTGGACACCGGTCTGGGGATGTTTGTAAATGGCCCATTCTGGATCCATGTCAGGGTTTTTGAGAAGGGAATGGAGGGTGTACCTGACGTTATCCAGTGCAAAGTGGAACCCGAGGTTGGGGAGGTACAGATCACCGTCGATTGCAAGTACCCTGTACTCTCCCATGGCCAGAAACGCGCTTAAGTTGGCCGTGGTGGTGGTCTTTCCCGCACCCCCACGTCCCGTAACAACGATCACTGCCATATTAAAACCCCCTTCATCCCCAGAAGAATACTCGTAGGAGATTATAAGGTTTCCGATTAATGTGAAGGAAGAAAGAGGAGAACTTGAGATTATTTCGCGACCACGTCCGCAAAGGCAAAGCGCTCTTTAACGTTCTTTATCTCAATGTCCACCTCGTCGCCTACCTGGGTGTTCGGGACGAATATGACGAAGCCCTTTATCCTGGCTATTCCATCCCCACCCCTACCGATGCTTTCAATTTTCACGTGGTACCTTTCACCCCTCTTAACGGGTGCGATCTTTCCCGGACGCGACTCAAACCTTCTATTCTCCAACCTGGCCACCACCAAAGGTAATCGCCTGGGAAAACGTGGGAATGTTTTTAATTCTTCCGTTCAAGGTGTTTCGCCAAATTCAAGCGTTGTATCGTTATTAGAACCTAACTTAAAAATGATATAATGAAATTCGAACTAAAATGCCAAAAGAACCACAGCACCAGCTCCACAAAAGGTTTATATCAACGAGCGTTTAGACAGAGATGTAAACGCAACGGAGATGGTAATGATGGAAGGCAAGATGCCAGCCATTATGAAGACTAAGCCGGCCTACGGCGCCGAACTCGTCGAAGTTGACATACCCAAGCCCGGCCCGGGAGAGGTGCTTATCAAAGTTCTCGCCACCAGTATATGCGGTACCGACCTCCACATCTACGAATGGAATGAATGGGCTCAGAGCAGGATTAAGCCGCCTCAGATTATGGGCCACGAGGTCGCCGGAGAGGTAATCGAGGTTGGACCCGGTGTTGAAAACCTCCAAGAGGGTGACTACATAAGTGCAGAGACCCACATCGTCTGCGGAAAGTGCTATGCCTGCAGGCACAACCGCTACCACGTCTGCCAGAACACGAGAATCTTTGGCGTTGATATGAACGGTGTCTTCGCGGAGTACGCCCTCGTTCCCGCTCAAAACGCCTGGAAAAACCCGAAAGGTATGAAACCGGAGCATGCCGCACTTCAGGAGCCCCTTGGCAATGCCGTAGATACGGTCCTCGCCGGCCCGATTGCCGGAAGGAGCACCCTCATAACAGGAGCTGGCCCGCTTGGACTCCTTGGTATAGCCGTTGCAAAGGCCAGCGGTGCCTACCCAGTCGTAGTTTCCGAGCCAAGTGAATTCAGGAGGGAGCTCGCCAAGAAAGTCGGAGCCGACTACGTGATCAACCCGTTCGAGGAGGACCCCGTCAAAGCCGTCATGGACATAACGGACGGAGCGGGTGTGGAAGTTTTCCTCGAGTTTAGCGGTGCCCCGAAGGCCCTTGAGCAGGGGCTCAGTGCTACGACGCCCGGCGGAAGGGTTTCCCTCCTGGGATTGTACCCGCGCGAAGTCACGGTGGACTTCAACAACTTGGTGATCTTCAAGGCACTGGAGGTACACGGCATTACAGGAAGGCATCTCTGGGAGACCTGGTACACCGTCTCAAGCCTCATTCAGAGCGGCAAGCTCAACCTCGATGCCGTCATAACCCACAAGTATAAGGGATTCGACAAATTTGAGGAAGCTTTTGAGCTTATGCGGGCTGGAAAGACGGGTAAAGTCGTCTTTCTGCCCCATGAGAAGTGAGGATTTTTCTGTTTTTATCCTCACTTTATACCGCAATTCTCTTAAGCGAGACCTTCAACACCTAGCGGGGGATGTTATTATGGAACTGAGCTATGGTGAGAAGCTCACGCTCATAAAGCTGGGAGATGCTAAAAAGCTCAAATTCGAGGAACTCGTTCAAAAAACCGGCCTCGACCAGGTCGCGGTAATGAGAGCCGTCCTTGGACTTAAGAGCAAGGGGCTTGCAGACCTCCATGAGAGAAGCGAGAAGGTTGCGGTTATCACGGAGACCGGAAGGAGCTACGCAGAGGTAGGGCTCCCAGAATGGAGGGCATTACGCCTTCTTCACGAGAGGGGAAAATTAACCCTCGACGACCTGAAAGAGGTCCTCAGCGACGAGGAGCTCAAGCCCATCATTGGCCTCCTCAGAAAGGAGGGCTGGGCAAGCGTTAAGAAGGAAAATGGCAAGCTGATCCTTGAAATCACTGAGAAGGGACTTGAAGCAGAGGAGAGGCCGATTGACAGGGCCCTAAAGCTCCTCGCCAAGAGGGGAGTCGTTCCAGTCAGGGAAATCGAGAAGCTCGTTCCGGTTAAGGAGCTGAAGAGGAGGAAGATCGGCGAGGAGGAGACGGTGACGGAGAGGGAAGTCGAGATTACGCCGGAGGGCGAGGAGCTCGTAAGGAGGGGCATCGAGCTGAAGAAGGAGGTCTCAATCCTAACGCCGGAGCTCATCAAGTCAGGCAGGTGGAGGGAAGTCGAGTTCAGACGCTTTGATATAAAGGCCCCGGTCAGGAGGATCTACCCGGGCAAGAAGCAGCCCTACAGGGCTTTCCTAGACAAGATAAGGAGAAGGCTCATC
>JAMONK010000086.1 GCA_027065835.1 Thermococcus sp.
CTATGAGACAGCCGACATCAATGCAGTGTTCCATGCCCCTCGGCGCACCGTTGTAGCCGGTGGCGAGAATGTAGCCGTCCTTGACCGCAACCGCCCCGACACGGAGCCTTGGACAGGTGGCCCGGAGGGAGACGAGCTTGGCGATAAGCATGAAGTACTCGTCTTTGGTGGGGCGGATGCGTTTTATCCTCTCGGCCTTCTCTGGATCGAGGGATATCTCGACGTCCATGGGATCACCTTAGCATTCCCCTCTGCACTTTGAGGTTCTCCATCTCGAGGATTATCCTGATGATCCTCTCATCGTAGCTTGGATGCGTCTCTATGAGCTGGGTGTTCTTCTGGGGGCGCTCTATTGAGGGCTCTATCCCTGGAAAACCGGTCATCTTGACCTCCGACCGGAGGTCTTCGTAGTACTTCAGCTCCTCGAGTGCACGCTTCATGCTCATCGGAACGTCCAGAAGGTGAAGTGCGGTTTCGTCCGCCTTAAACTCCCGGTTCTTCATGAACTTTGCCCTGCTCTCCTCGTAGAATGCGTAGAATATCAGGGAGAGTATGCCTAATGCCACCTTGTTTGAGAGCATGAACGTTAACATGACGGCCCCTATTGAGAAGTACCTCCCGTAAACGACGAGCGGGAACATCAGTGTGTCCCTGTTCTTTATGTGCCCTATCTCATGGGCCATGACGGCGAGTATCTCCTCCTCGTCCAGCACCTCGAACAGTCCCATGGAGAGTACCACGGTGCGCCCGTAAGAAAACGCGTTTGGGATGTACTCATCGAGGATGAGAAGTTTCGGAGGTTTTATACCTGCTCTTTTTGAGAGCTTTTCAAGTTCCTCCTGGAGCCAGGAGAATCCCTCTCCCTCAGGCTGGATGTAGTCCCCGCTGGGTCCCCGGCGGTTTACCTTTATGTAAAGGGCCGCGAGCAGAACCAGTGATCCGATGGTCGCAGCCAATCCGAGGTTCCCCGCTATCCCCAGCAGAATCAGCACCTGGAGGATCAGAAAGAGCAGCGGCATGGGCATCACTTCTTTATCTTGGCTAGGTAAGCGTAGGTGGCCTCTTTAAAGTTGCTCATCAGGGCATCGAATATGCTCTGCACCACCTTCTCCTCGAACTCCTCCTTGGTTGTGGTTATGGAGTACACGTATCTGATGCCCCCCCTGCCATGGTCAACGTATCTCGTTAAAAGGCCGCGCTCGCAGAGACGGTTCATTAGGATGCTCACCGTGGAGCGTCTCATGTCCGGATGGGATTTTTTCATGTTTTCGTACACCTCGCCGGCGGTTGCGGTTTTTGCCCGCCACATGTACTCCATTATCTCCGCCTCAAGGGGGGGAAGAACAGCCCGTATGCCCTCCTCGGTGAGCTTGAATTCTTGGGGCTCCATCTTATCACCTTCCACAATACTTTGGTACCGGCCGGATAAAAAGTTTTTGTGCCCACACCATGATTAGATTTTTAAATCCTAACCTTGACTAGGTATGGGTACGGGCCGGTAGTTTAGCCAGGACAGAACGTCGCCCTCCGGAGGCGAAGGTCGCGGGTTCAAATCCCGCCCGGCCCGCCAGTTCTCCATCCACCCCCGTACCTCCCTAGAGGCCTCTTCGTGGATGTGGGGGAGGCGTTGTTACAACCCTGTTTTACTTACCTTCGGTCACATTGCCATCCATCGTCTTAGACTGCCGCTGGATTCGGTCTTTACGTACGGAATTCTCATCACAACTGACCACTTGGCATACGAAAAACTTATATTCGATATGGATGCTACTCGTTCTTCGATGACGGGTACAGTACCCCGATGCTTAATTAAGGTCTGAGGTGAATGGAATGAGGAAGTTGAAAACAGCCATACTGGCGTTGTTCCTAATCGGCCTGATGTTTGGCCTGGTGGCCGCCAGTCCGGTGCCCCACAAGGGGTCCACAGATACGCAGAACGTTCCGAGGAGCGTTCCCAAGAACTACGGTTTGCTGACCCCCAAACTGTTCCAAGAGGTCCAGGGAATGAACCCTGACAGGGTCATAAGCACGATTATACTCTTCAACACGCAGGCCGACAAGCAGAATGCGATCCCGCTTCTCAAGTTCCTGGGGGCGAAGATAAAGTACAACTACCACGCCATACCGGGTCTGGCCGTTGAGATACCCGTTAAGTACCTTCTGGTTCTTGCGGGGCTCTCCGATACAGGGGCAATAAACGGCCTTGACGTTCAGGGGATCCAGTTCATCCAAGACGACTACAAAATACAGGCGGACGTTGACCTTGAGGGGCTCGACGAGTCCACCGCCCAGATCTCCGCCCCGGAGGTCTGGAACGTTGGCTACGACGGCACTGGAATAACCGTTGCGGTCGTCGACACCGGAATCGATGCCTCCCACCCGGATCTCCAGGGCAAGGTCATAGGCTGGAAGGACTTCGTCAACAACAGGACCACCCCCTACGATGACCAGGGACACGGAACCCACGTATCCGGAATAATCGCCGGAACCGGTGCCGCGAGCAACGGTAAGTACAAGGGTGTAGCACCTGGGGCCAAGCTCGTCGGCGTCAAAGTCCTAGGCTCGGACGGAAGTGGCTCCGTTTCGACCATCATAGCAGGTATCGACTGGGTAATCCAGAACAAGGACAAGTACAACATCAAGGTCATAAACCTCTCCCTCGGCGGCTCACAGAGTTCCGACGGAACCGACGCCCTCAGTCAGGAAGTTGACAAGGCCTGGGAGGACGGTATAGCCGTCTGTGTTGCGGCCGGCAACAGCGGCCCTGACACGTACACAGTTGGCTCGCCTGCAGCTGCCCCCG
>JAMONK010000087.1 GCA_027065835.1 Thermococcus sp.
AGTAACGACGGCCAGAACTGCGAATATCGTTCCAAAGGTGGTGCACTTCGTGGCCCCGTGGAGTCTGGTGTAGACGTCGGGGAAGCGGTGCAGCGAGAGGCTTCCAAGCAGGTTGAACGTTATGTTGATCGCGAGGAAGGTGTATATCAGGTAAGTCACGTAATCGCTCACGTTAATCCCCCCTGTAGGTACTTCGCTATCGCGAGCGTCCCAACGTAGCTCAGGAGGGCATAGACGATGGCGATGTCTATGTAGATCGTCCTGTCGTAGGCCGCCCCCAGGAGCACCATTCCTGCCACTATCAGGGTGTTGAGGGTGTCCACGCCCACGACCCTGTCTGGAACGGAGGGGCCGAAGAACACCCTGAGCAAGGCTAGAAACGCCCCGATCATTACGATGAGTGCTGAGTAAAAGAACACCGGATCGATCATCTGCCCAACCTCCTAGCCCACTTCTCGAACGGGCCCGCGATAACCCGTGAATCCTTCGGTTCCGGTTCCGTGACATTTATCCAGTGCACGTAGAGGGCCTTTTCCTCCGGGCAGGCGTCTATCGTCAGGGTTCCGGGTGTGAGGGTTATGGAGTTGCTCAGTATCGTGTACTGGGCATCGTTTTCAAGCTCAACAGGGACTCTGACTATTCCGGGCTTTATCCTGCCGGTTATGACGCGGTAAGCGACGTCCAGATTTGCCTTGGTCATTCCCCAGAACAGCACCGGGATGTACGCCAGGAACGCCACCCACTTTATGGGGTTAAGAAAGCGGCTGGCTTTTTCTCCGATAACGGTTCTGGTGGTAAACGCCACCACTGCCGAGAAGATCACGCCGGCTGCCAGTTCCTCTGTACTCCACAGCATGCCCTTGCTACCGGCGGTGAGTACAAGCCAGAGCACGAACGACCAGAGGAATGCAGCGATGAAACCCATTGTCGTCACCTCTTAACTTTTGGTTTTAAACCATATCCAGGCTCCGTTTTCCTAGATTTTCGATATAATTGGGTGAAATCCACTTAAAAGGGTTTTTTAAAGCTTCTAATTCAAAACAAAGGTCCTTAACGTTCTGTTTTTAACCAAAGGTTGAATAGGGGTGACCCCTCTGGGAGGACGTCTCTGGTGTTCCGTGGGGTGTATGGCCGTTCAATGGCTTCGGTGCACGCAAAGCTTCACAAAGCTTTATAAAGCCGCTGAACAACTAGGGGTGGTGCTCTTCTGGAGACCTGGAAGAGTGCTGAAAGTTGAAAGAGTTGGTGTTAGATATGTATGGAGATACGTTTGGCGGTGGCTACGAAGCCCCGGTTAAGGTTGGAGAAAGGTACAGGGTTAGGATCGAGAGTCTTGGCAAAGGCGGCGATGGAATCGCCAAGGTTAAGGGCTTCGTTATTTTCGTCCCGAACACACAGGTTGGCGACGAAGTCGAGATCGTGATAAACTCAGTCAAGAGGAAGTTCGCTTTTGGAGAGGTTATCTGATTTCCTTTCCTCTCATTCTTGCCGATTCTTCTGTACGGTTCCCAAAGATGAACCACATTCTTTTTAAACCCCTGCCCTTAGGCCGCTAGCGATGGTAAAGATCCACGTTGAGAGCTACGGCTGCACCCGGAACCGGGCCGATGGGGAGATGATGGAGGCCCTCCTGGTTAGGGCCGGCTGTGAGCTGACGGAGACTCCTGAAGGCGCTGACTACGTCGTGGTCAATACGTGTGCCGTTAAGGACCCCACCGAGAAGCACATGGCGCGTAGAATCGCTGAACTCCTCGATGCGGGCAAAAGGGTTATCGTCACCGGCTGCCTGACCCACGTCAACCCCGACGTCATAGATCAACGCGTTTCTGGAATCCTCGGTGTTAAGAGCATAGACAGAATCGCCGAGGCGGTGAGCGTAGCGGAGCACGGTGGAAAGCTGGTGAGCGTTGAGGGCTGGCGGGAAAGGAACCCTGACAAGCTTGAACTCCCGAGGCTCTGGAAGGGCGGTGTTGCCTTCGTCGTCCCCATAAGCGAGGGCTGCCTCAACGCGTGCACCTACTGCGCGACGCGCTTTGCGAGGGGCGTTCTAAAGAGCTACAAACCGGAGCTCATCGTCAAGTGGGTAAAAGAAGCACTCGCGAAGGGGTATAAGGAGATACAGCTGTCGAGCGAGGACACGGGCTGTTACGGATTCGACATCGGGACCAACCTCGCGGAGTTGCTTGAAGAGATAACCTCCATCGAGGGGGACTTCAGGGTAAGGGTCGGCATGATGAATCCGAACCACGCGATAAAGATACTCGACGAGCTGGTCGAGGCCTACCAGGATCCTAAGGTTTACAGGTTCCTTCACCTGCCAGTGCAGAGTGGGGATGATGGGGTCCTGAGGAGGATGGGCAGGAACTACACCGTTGGTGATTTCGAGGATATAGTGGGGGGGTTCAGGAGAAGGATCCCCGACTTGAACCTCAACACCGATATCATAGTTGGGTTCCCGGGCGAGACTGATGAAGCTTTTTTGAACACCGTTGAGCTCATTAAGCGCGTTAGGCCGGACAAGATAAACGTCTCCCGCTACTCGCCAAGACCGGGCACGATCGCCGCCAGATGGAGGCAGATCCCGGGCTGGAAAGTAAAGGAGCGCTCGCGCGAGCTCCACAGACTCCGCCTGAGGATAGCGTACGAGATAAATTTGGGATACTCCGGGAGGAGGGTTGAGGCCCTGATTCACGGTGAGGGCAAGAAGGGTGGAGTTGAGGCCCGGACTTTCAACTACAAGGACCTCATAGTCGACAGTGGGACTGCCGGGGAGCTGGTAAATGTAAAGATTGAAAAAGTGGCTCCGACCTACCTTCTGGGCAGGGTCATCGACTGATCACTCACCCCATTCCTCCGGTGGGATGGCCTCCCTCTTTGCGGGTATTATGCAGAGGAACTCAAGGGTTTCGCCGGTTGCCCTGTACCCGTGGGGCTCGTTGGGTGGAACGTAGAGGAAGTCACCGGCTTTGACGTGGACGTCCTCCTTTCCGTTCGTTATCGTCCCTTCGCCCCTGATGATGAATATCTCGTGCTCCCAGTCGTGGTGGTGAATGGGTATCTCGGCGCCCTTCTTCATGGTGAAGTAGCGCATTGCGTAGTTCCTGGCGCCCAGCCTCGGGGAAACCAGCCAGCGGATGGTAACGCCCTCAAAACCTGTGTCCCCTTCGGGAACTTCGGTGTAGTGCTTTGCGAACATGCCATCACCGGGTGAACTTCTACCCCGTCCTATTTAAGTTTTAAGCGGGCAAAAGGAATTTAAGCCGTTTGTCCAACGGTCACCGGGTGAAACCATGCACAGGAAAATTGGGTTTCTTCTGGTGATTCTGACGCTAGGTTCGGTCCTTGCCTCTGGATGCATCGGGGGGAGTTCTGGCTCTGGAAAGACCACCACGAGCTCGCCCTCCGGGATAGACTTCAAGGCGTACCCCGTTGGCGGGGTTCTGGCTCATTGGTCAAAGCTCTTCAACGAGAGCATCATCTACGTCAGCCCTGGCTACGAGAGCCTTGTACGGCACTACTTCCCCAACGCTCAGATCAAGTCCATCTCGGAGTACAAGAGCGGTATCGCGGTCATGTCCCCGGCCGACGCCAGGAAGGTATTGGCCGGCAAACCCGCCCTGATAACGAGGAGGGATTACTTCGGCTACGTTCTCTACCTGATGGGCATCCACTACGTGGGCGCCGATAAGGGTCTCATGGTCGCCTACAAATCCTCCGAGGGGGACAGGCTGATACTCACCGGTACCGGCATGGCCGGGGTGGGTGCCGCACTCCAGTACGCGATGGCGGTTAAGGATGGAAAGATCCAGGTTAACGAGGCCTACGTGATACACGGCAACGATTTTGAGGCCATGGGGATCAAGGAGGTAGGCGATAACAACTGGGATGGGATACCCGAGGCGGGGGAACTCGTGACCATCCACCAGTTCCGCTACGGTGAGCCCTTCCAGTTCTACTGGAGGGTCGTCGACGGCGAGAACGTGACCGTGGACGGGGCTTTCATACGGCTCGTGAACGGTTCCACGGTTTACGTTCATGCCCTTGGATTCAACATCACCGTCAACGTCCTGAACCCCAAGGGGGTGAACCTCACCTACGTTATCGAGAACGTCAACCCCGGGTTCATGAACCTCCCGCAGAACGCCAGGGCCAACGGTACCTCCGTCGTGCTGAAGACATCCGCTCAAACGTTCTCCTTGACTCCAAAGGACGTTGGGAACTACACGGTCCTTGTTTTTGGCGATCACAGGCCCCCCAGTGGAGACAAGCCCCCGGAGGTCTTCCTTAAGATCCGGGACCGCGTCAACAACGAGAGCGGGGCATTCATCATCGATGGGGGGGACCTCGTCTACTCGGGCGACATAGATCAGTGGGTTGAGCTCATGAAGGTCTGGAAGTGGAACAAGCCGATCTTCGTTGCCTCCGGAAACCACGAGTACCAGGGGGACGGGGTTGACATCTTCACTCACCTCTTCGGTCCGACGAACTACGCTTTCAGCCTCGGTGGCTACCGCTACATCTTTGCCAACGACGTGGAGGATAACTACAACCTCCCGTCAAGGACGATAGCGTGGATGAAGAGGCAGTTTGAGCTGGCGAGGGAGCACGGGCAGAGGCCGGTTCTCGTGATGCACGTGCCCCCGGTGGATCCGCGGCCGAACGGCCATCACTCCCTCGGTGAGGACAGTGCCAAGCAGGTTCTGGAACTCATGAAGGAGTACCACGCGTTCGGGGTATTCAGCCACATCCACATGTACTGGTATGGGACCTACGATGGTGTCCCCATCCTGATAACTGGGGGTGGAGGGGCGCCACTCTACGCACCGCACGACCAGGGTGGCTTCTACCACTACGTGATTCTGTCGATGGGCTCTGGAAGGATCGGGGTGAAGCCCGTGGAGGTCACCCCCTGATTATCTCTTTATTCTATTTTGTGCTATATAGTGATGGGTAGTGCACTATATTCTACTTCGACAAAATATTTATATTTAACCTCCCAGTCCCCCCCGGTGGTGAGCGTGGATGCTTGGCTTATCTTCACTGTGATCCTCGGTTTCTGGATGGCATGGAACATAGGCGCCAACGACGTTGCGAACTCAATGGGAACCGCGGTGGGTGCAAAGGCCATAACTCCCAAGCAGGCAGCGGTTATAGCCGGGGTCATGAACTTCACGGGGGCGTACTTCTTCGGCAAGAGCGTCACTGAGACCATAAGGAAGGGCATACTCAACGTTGGAATGATACACGACCCGTGGATCATCGTCTACGGTTCACTCGCGGCCCTTCTTGCCGCCAGTATATGGCTCATCTTCGCGACCTACAACGGGCTCCCCGTCTCCACCACACACTCCATAATCGGGGGCGTTGTCGGTTACGGTCTCGTCTACGCCGGGACCTCGATAGTGGACTGGGGCAAGCTCGGCCAGGTGGTCATGAGCTGGATACTTTCCCCGATTCTGGGAGCTATAGTGGCTTATTTCGTCTTCAAGGCGGTTAAGAGGAGCATTCTCGCAAGGGCCGACCCGCTGAGGAGTGCCAGACACTGGGCCCCCTTCTGGATAGGGCTCGCGTTCGTTGTCATAGGAACGATGTTCTACATAAAGGTCCTCCACGGCTCCAATCTGCTCAAGGGCGTCGTTCTCTACGGCGTTCCTACGGGTATCGTGATATTTGTCCTGAGCTATGCCCTTATACGGGTTCATTTCAGGCCGAGTGACCCGTACATCGGTGTGGAGAGCATATTCCGAAAGGTGCAGGTTGTCACCTCCGCCTACGTTGCCCTTGCCCACGGTTCGAACGATGTGGCCAACGCCGTTGGGCCTATAGCAGCCGCCTACGCCGTCATAACGATGGGAATGAGCGGTATGAAGGTTCCCGTTCCGCGGTGGGTTCTGGTGCTCGGAGGTCTCGGGATAGCAGTGGGCATCTTCATGTACGGGTACAAGGTCATGGAGACGGTTGGAAAGAAGATAACGGAGCTCACCAACACCAGGGGCTTCTCCATAGACTTCTCGGCCGCGACAGTGATTCTGGTTGCGAGCTGGTTGGGGATGCCGATCTCCACCACCCATACCGTCGTTGGAGCCGTCATAGGCGTGGGTCTCGCCCGCGGCGTAAAGGCAATAAACAAGGACATCGTTAGGGATATAGTTATATCGTGGTTCATCACGGTTCCCGTCGCGGCCGTGATCAGCGCGGTTATATTCAAGTTCCTGGTACTCGTGGGGTGATTGTATGCAGGTGTGGACGAAACTCTTCGCCAAAAGTCCCTTCAAACCCTTGATAAAGCATTCTGAGGTCGTTCTTAAGACCGTCGAGACCCTTGAGCGGGCCCTTCAGCTTTGGTACGGGGGGGACTACGAGGAGATGGCGGGCTTGGCCGTGGAGGTCGACCGCCTTGAGGACGTTGCCGACAGGATAAAGGAGGAGATAAGGGACTCCCTCAGCTCGAAGCTCATGATGGCCGTGGCCAGGGAGGATGTCCTTATATACCTCCACATGCAGGACAAGGTGGCCGATGCTGCCGAGGACACCGCTAAGTGGCTTCTCATAAAGAAGCCCGACGGCGTTCCAACGGAGATACGGGACATAATCCTCCAGATGGGAATGGAGAGCATCAACGCCGCAAAGCTCGTCCACGAGGCCATAGTCCAGATGGACCGCGTTATAGAGAGCGGCTTCACCGAGGGCGAGATAAAGAGGGAGTACGAGATAATCCGGGGGATAGAGAGCGTTGAGAACAGGATAGACGCCCTCGACACGAGGCTCATGCAGCTCGTCTTCGAAAACGCGGACTCAATGAGCTGGGGCGACGGCTTCTACATCCTAAACATCGCCAGGACGCTCAGCAACATCTCTGACAAGGCCAAGGATGCGGCAGAGAGAATAAGGCTCATGATGAACAAGTGAGCCTCTCCCTTCTATTGTTCCTGGAAGAATGGCAAGAGAGAAGAACGAGAGGTTCAGATGGCTATCATCGTCGAGGTCATCTGTATCTCGGACATCTTCCTTATCTTCTCCGTGATGAACTGGTCGAGGTCCTTGAGCGTGTCGGTCTCGACCTTTACGACGAGGTCGTATTCGCCGTAGACCACGTAAGCCTCCTTAACCTCCGGCATGGCCAGAAGCTTCTCCATGACTTCCCTTTCCTTTCCAGCGGCCGTCACCATCAAAATAAAAGCCGTCACCATGGCTATCACCAAAAGTATTTTATCGGCGGAGTATTTAAGCTTATCGAGGCCTATGTTCGACCACCTGATAAGCAAAGCCCAGCTGGGGCGGTTTTACTCTCACCTGAAATCGCTTGGATTTGAGGAAATTCGCCCCTACGCCAAGGGAACCACGAGCCTTATCCTCAGCGCTCGGATATATGAAAAAAACGTCATCATTAAGCTCCAGCGGCCGGACTCACCGAGGCGGAACTTCGCGAGGGAGGCGAAAATCGTCAGGACGATAGAGCCCTTCGGAATAACTCCTCCGCTCGTGGCCTACGGCGTCTTTGAGGGTCTCGAGTACCTAATCCGGGAGTTCGCGGAGGGGGAGATAATCTTCTACGCCGACCTTGAAAAGCGCCACCTCTTTGAGATAGTCGAGAAAACCGCCCTGCTCGACAGGCTCGGCCTCGACCACGGTCAGATTCAGGGCGGCAAGCACATAGTAGTCGGCGAGCGTGTTTACCTCATAGACTTCGAGAAGGCCAACTGGAGGAAGCCCAAGAACCTCACCTCCGCGGTGGCTATGGTGCTCCTCAACGACAACTACATCTCGCGCCGCGTCAGGGAGAAGTTCGGTATCGATGGGGAATTTTTGGACGAAATGAGGAACGAGGTTAGGGATTACAAGAGAACCGGGAGGGTTTCAGGCCTTCTGCGTCTTCTTTCTGCCCTTTAATCTGTCTGAGTACAGTGCCAGGAGCGGCACGACAACCGCCATGGAGATCAGTCCGATCCTGGGGTCCCAGAGGTAGTTAAAGGCTATTATCACGACCACCGCTATCCCGGTCATCAGAAACAGGTCCCTGTCGTAGAGCCTTGACCTCGCCAGGATGTTCTGCTCCCGGGCCATGTAGGCCAGGTACAGGGGTATGCCCAAGGAGGCGAAGACTATGCCAAGGTACGTCCTGGAGATCATCGAGATGGCGATCCCGACGGCGAGTATTATGCCGATCGCGCTTCCGGCTTTCATGCTCCCACCTGGCCCTTCACTATCGTCCTCCGTCTTTTAAACCTTCCCCGTGCCCACTGCTGTGCCCTGAGGTTAAGCTTATATACCTTCAGGCCCAGTATAGGACGGTGATAGCGTTATGAGCAGTATCGAATGGAACCACGAGACCTTTTCTAAGTTCGCCTACCTGGGCGACCCGAGGATAAGGGGGAACCTTGTTGCCTACACCCTTACCAAGGCCAACATGAAGGGGGACAGGTACGAGAGCACCGTGGTCGTTGAGGATCTGGAAACCGGGGCGAGGCGCTTCATCGAGAACGCCTCCATGCCGAGGATTTCGCCGGACGGCAAAAAGCTCGCCTTCATGCGCCCCAACGAGGAGAAGAAGGAGAGCGAGATATGGGTGGCTGACGTCCAGACCCTGAGCGCCAAGAAGGTTCTGTCGGCCAAGAACGTCCGCTCGATGCAGTGGAACGACGATTCTCGGAGGCTCCTGGTTGTGGGCTTCAAACGCAGGGACGACGAGGACTTCGTCTTCGACGACGACGTTCCCGCTTGGTTCGACAGCATGGGCTTCTTTGACGGCGAGAAAACGACCTTCTGGGTTCTCGACACGGAGAGCGAGGAGATACTCGAGCAGTTTGAGAAGCCCCGCTTCAGCTCGGGCCTCTGGCACGGTGATTCTATAGTCATCAACGTCCCGCACCGTGAGAACGGCAAGCCCGCCCTCTTCAAGTTCTGGGACATCTACCTCTGGAAGGACGGCGAGGAGGAGAGGCTCTTCGAGCGTGTTTCCTTCGCGGCCGTCGATTCCGATGGAAAGGCGCTCCTCCTGAGGGGCAAGAAGGAGAAGAAGTACCTCAGCGAGCACGACTGGCTCTACATCTGGGATGGGAAGCTCAAACCGGTCTACGAGGGGCCGCTGGACGTTTACGGCGCCAAGCTGGACGGTGGGAAGGTCTACTTCCTCACCCCCGACGCCGGCAGGGTTAACCTCTGGCTCTGGGACGGAAAGGCCGAGAGGGTCGTTGCCGGCGATCACTGGATCATGGGTCTGGACGTCCACGGCGGGAAGGCCCTCCTGCTGATAGGAACCGCGAGGAGGGTCGCCGAGCTCTACCTCTACGACGGCGAACTTAAGCAGATAACCGACTACAACGGCCCGATATTCGACCGGCTCAGGACCTTCGAACCGAGACACTTCCGGTTCAGGAGCAAGGACCTCGAGATAGACGGCTGGTACCTGAGGCCCGAGCTCAAGGAGGACGAGAAGGCCCCGGTGGTGGTCTTCGTCCACGGCGGGCCGAAGGGGATGTACGGCCACTACTTCAAGTACGAGATGCAACTGATGGCCAGCAAAGGTTACTACGTCGTCTTCGTGAACCCGCGCGGCAGCGACGGCTACGACGAGGACTTCGCGCTCCGCGTCCTTGAAAGAACCGGCTTGGAGGACTTCGAGGACATAATGAACGGCATTGAGGAGTTCTTCAAGCTCGAACCCGGGGCCGACAGGGAGCGCGTCGGCATAACCGGCATAAGCTACGGTGGCTTCATGACCAACTGGGCCTTAACGCAGAGCGACCTCTTCAAGGCCGGAATCAGCGAGAACGGCATAAGCTACTGGCTGACGAGTTACGCCTTCTCCGACATCGGCCTCTGGTACGACGTTGAAGTCATCGGCCCGAACCCGCTGGAGAACGAGAACTACCGGAAGCTCAGCCCGCTGTTCTACGCGGAGAACGTGAAGGCCCCGATTCTGCTGATACACTCGCTGGAGGACTACCGCTGTCCGCTCGACCAGAGTCTGATGTTCTACAACGTTCTCAGGGACCTGGGCAGGGAAGCCTATATAGCGGTGTTCAAGCGCGGTCCGCACGGCCACAGCATCCGCGGGAAGCCGAAGCACAGGGCAAAGCGCTACAAGCTCTTCATCGAGTTCTTCGAGAGGAAGCTGAGGCGGTACGAGGAGGGCTTCGACGTGGAGAAGGTGATGAGGGGCGAGAAGAAAGAATGAAAGATGTGCTCTTGGGGGTCTTTCCCCCGATTTTGATTCTAGAGGGCGGCCGTTTTCAGGTTCTCCAGGTGCCCTCTGACGCTCACTTGGAACTCCTTCAGTTCGGGGATGTAAACGTCATCCCCATGGATCTCTGCTCCTAGGTACACGATGCCCATTAGCCTGCTGACGCCGAATTTGACCTTGTTGTTTGTTCTCTGCGTGACGTTTCTTATGTACCAGTCCGAGAAGAGCTTTGCTTCCTCGTTTGTTATCATTGGTGGTATGACCGTTGTTCCGGCACTCACACTGGATGGTCTGCTGGAAGACGCGAGTTCCTTGATGTAACCTGTTGTCATTGCGATCTCCTTGCCGAGGAAGCCGTCGAGCATTCCTCCTTTGGGTTTCATCTTGAATATGTCTGTTATGGGCTGGGTGGCGTATGGGATCGTCGCCAGTATAAGGAGTTCGTCGGTTATGGCCTTTCCTTTCTTCCAGAACAGGGAGCCGGTCGTGAAGGTGTAAGTCAGTTGTATTCTCCAGAAGGGCAGTAGAAGCCTTCTTGGGGATCCTACAAGGTTTATCGCTGGAGTTCCGCTCTTCGCCAGCAGGATGTTCCTTATCTCCCCCATGATGTCCGTGTACCTTCCGAAATCCTTTGAATCCATGCGGTACTTTTCGGCCAGGGATTTCCTTGCCCTCTCTGAAGCGCTGAAAAACGTCTTCAATCTCGCTAGGGGCTCCGTGGGGTCCATGGTCGCTGATAAGCCCTCGATTAGTTTCTCTATTGCGGCTGTCAACGACAGTTCCTTCTCTATGGCTGGGACCATTGGGACGTACTCCGGGTTCTTTACTGCGGCCTCTTTTGCCCGCTTCAGTGAGTCCTTGCCGCTCTTTATGTGGATGTTGGCGGTCTCTGTATCTCCGTTCATCATGTCCTCTATGGCGGCGTAGATGTGGTACAATCCCTCAAAGCGCAGTTTGGGTGCTTCCCCGCTTGGAACCCCATCGAAGGCTTCCGCTATTTTCTTGAAGTTGTTTGAGAGCAGTTCGGGATCTTTTTTTCCTGAGTTTACGAGGTGCACGAAGTTCGAGAAGTAAGCGTACATGTACTGGGCCGCTATGACCTTGTTTACAAATGCCGCGTCTTCATCGACTACTGCTAGGGGTTTGACGCTCTCTATCTTCGCCGCCTCTTCAAAGGCCTCCTTGGGGGAGTCTATGTCAACGTTCAAGTGAACGTCCCAGTAGGGGAGGAACACCAGTGGGGTTGATATCACGTGGGCTATTCTGGAGTTCACTTCCAGGTGCTTGGAGAGGAGGTCGGGTTTGATCATGGTTATGAATATGTTGTGCCTGGAGACGGCGTCAACGGCCGAGCCGGCACTTATGATGTTTGCCGGGACGATGCTCTTCAGCCAGCTCTGTATCTCGAGTTTGAGCTGTTCCATGTACGTCGTTGAGTCCTTGACCCTGTTCGTGTACCCGCAGAATTCACACGTAACGTACTCTTCCCCCTCTTTTGGTTCGGGTAGGGGGGCGCCGCAGTGGACACATTTCAGTTCCGACATCTTGGTCCCTCCGTTCATCCTCCTGGCATTGCTCTCCAGATCCTTTCGATCTCATCCCAGATCTTCTTTATCTCGTACAGGAGCTCCTGTCTAACTTCCTGCAGCCTCTGCATGGCCATCTCGTAGTACCTTCTGGCCACGGTGTCTGAGGTTATGTAAATGGCGGTGTAACATGCCCTGCAGGCCACCACGTAGTCCTCTCCGAGGCTCTCCGGTTTTTCGTTTCCGTACTTTGAGAGGATGTACGGGGTCACCGCCGCCGGCATCTTGACGTAATGAACGTCCTCCCCTTGGATGGTCCTTCCGCAGAACCAGCACTTGGCCACGGTGCCCACTTTGTTGATCTCCTCCGCAACGCCCTCGGCGGAGGTGGCCAGATTCCCTATCTTGAAGTACCCCATTGCCTCGGAGTACAGCTCCACGCTCTTTGATGGATCGTACAGGGCCTGGATTTTGGCCCTCAGGAGTTTGGAGTACGCTAGGTAGCGGTAGCCCCTTTTCTCGAATGGCTCTTTCATGTTGAAGAACTCCCCAAGCACGGGTTTCTTCGACGAGTTCATCAGGAGCTTCTGGGATATCTTTTCCAGCTGTGCGGCGAATTTCTCCATCTTCCCCTCGTCGCCCTCCGCTATGAGCTGGTTTACTTTGGATAACTTGACCGCTACTGGGAGCTCGGCGACGATTATGTTCCCCTCGTTGGCTATCTCTGATGCGGTTATCTCAAACGGGATATTGAAGACGGTGTTTGGAGGGAGCTTTGCCGCTATCTCGGCCGCCTTCTTCAGGGAGCTCATGTCCCCCGTTGCCACGGAGTGGAATAGATACGCCAGAAGAAGGGCCTCCTCTGCCTTCGGGTTCCCCGCCTTGGTGTAGTGCTCGTACGCCTTTTTGAAGTGTTTTGCGGCTTCTTCCCACTTCCGCTGGTTTATTCCCTTTTCATATGCTTTTCTCCACTCGTCTTCGGCTTTTTCCATATCGGATTTGAAGAGTTTGAGCCCCATGGTACTCCCTCACAGAAGTTCTTCCAGGAGTTTCTTTCTCTTGGCTTCGTACTCCTCCTGGGTTATCAGACCCTCCTCATAGAGTTCCTTCAGGAGGGATAGCTTCTCTTTAACGCCCTCTTTTGGAGATGGCTGGGGTTGGGGGGCTTGTTGAGGGGGCTGCTGTGGTGGCTGTTGGGGTTGTGGGTACTGGCCGGGGGGCGCCTGGGGATATCCTCCTCCGAAGAGGTAGGGTATCGCCACCAGCCCGGCGCCCATGGCCGCTCCC
>JAMONK010000088.1 GCA_027065835.1 Thermococcus sp.
CTCACCATGTTATCACCTGCCCGAGAATTGGGTATCTCCTTAAAAGGCTACCCTTCCCACCCGTGCTCCCCTATCAGGGGAACGAAGGCAACGCCACCCCAGCGTCTCTTCCGTACCTTCCCGCTCCCAGTTTTTGTGATCACGTAGAGGTCCTGCCATAGATGGTAGCTGCCGACTGGGATCAGAAGCTTTCCGCCGGGCTTGAGCTGTTCTATCAGCGGATCCGGAATCCGTGGGGCGCCTGCGGTGACGATGATCCTGTCGTAAGGTGCCCTGGGGGGAAACCCCTTCGTGCCGTCGCCGAGGAGGACATGAACCCTGTCCCCGCAACCCGCCCTCCTGAGGTTTCCCCTGGCAAACCTCACCAGCTCAGGAATCCGTTCAATCGTGTAAACATCCCCCTTCACAAGCTCCGAGATTAGGGCCGCGTTCCATCCACTGCCGGTTCCCACCTCAAGGACGTTCATTCCAGGCTCCAACTCCGCCAGCTCAAGCATTATGGCCACCATGTGGGGTGCACTTATGGTCTGCCCCGCGGGAATCGGAAGGGGTTCGTCAACGTGCGCGTATCCCCTGTATCTCTCCTCAACGAAGAGGTAGCGGGGGACGTTCAGAAGAGCATCTCTAACGGCGGCACTTTTCACCACACCCTCCGCTGAGAGTTCTTCAACAAGCCTCCCCCATCTTTCACGGAGTTCCTCCTCAGAGAGCATAAGACCCATCCAAGGAGAGTAGATACCCGAAGAATTTAAGGCTTGCGAGAGATGTTGGGAGAAGCATATAGCGGCCGGCGGCGTTCCTGGTTTCCCGCCCCCTCCCGGAGGGCAGTACACCCAGGAACGCAGGCGGGCTTAACTTCCGGGGTCGAAACGAGACCGGGTGTGACCCCACCGCTATGACCGCCGTACCGATAGGTACATGTCGCGGAGGGTTTATAAATCTTGCGGTGGTTCTCACGACGATGGAAGACGAACTCATGAAGTTGCTCAACTGGGCGGGCGTCCGTGAACCCCTGACCCCAGCCAGGAGGATCCGGGAATTCCAGAGAACGCTACAGAGAGTAAAGAACGGAGAGGACGTGAGGGTAAGCGGATTCCTTATAGGTAGAAAGCCTCCATACACCCCTGCCGATGCGGTTTACTGTCTCCTGTCACCGATACCTCCCTCCGAACTCCTCAGGCTTTCGGAGAAGGAACCCAGGGCTTATATTGTGCTGAAGATAACGGAGAGGACGGAACTGAGGGGCGATGTAAAACCCGGAAGATACGTGGTTGTGGAGGGGATCCTGGATGCCTACCGTTGGGGAAATCTCAGGATGATGCACTCGGTGAGCATTGAAGGGAGGGACTACTCCGAGTACTGGCTTGAGTACAAAAACGTCGCATTGAGTAGGGGTGAAGTTGAGGATCTCCTCTCCCAGACGCTTTACATCGGTGCGGAGATGCAGAGGGCCCTAACCTACGCCCTCTACGGAACCCCCGCTGTTTTAGGAGCGCCGGGAAACTGGGGGGAGGGGGTGGAGTTTGCGGTCTACCGGTACAAAGCCGAAAACGAACTCCTTGGCCTCTGGACGGCGCTCAAGTACCTCCATTCTCTTATCCCATGGGAGCTCCGGTTGAGGCGCGAGAGGTTCATCGAGGGCGTTGACCCGTTTCTCGACCTCGACCTGAGGCTCGGAAACCCCAATTCCAGGGGGCTGCGTTATTTCGTCCCGTACTCCAAGAGGAGCCTGCGCGGGATCCCCAAATGGGCCAGTAGGGAGCTGATGTACAAGAGGGCCGTGGGGCTGCTGCCCGAGAACAGGGACGCGGATCCAACGGAAATGATAGCCAGGGTATCCGAGGCCCCCTTCGTCCTGGTTCCCTGGGAGGAGAGACCATACTACGAGAGGAACCGGGAGATGGAGGAACTCATCCCCAATTTCATTGCCGCGATATTCCTCGGAAGAAGCAGGGTGAACTCCATGAACCCCGGTACGCTTGAGGACTTCAGGAGAAGGTTCATCAGGTGGCAGGAGGAGAAGAGGGGAGAATACGGGAAAAACTTCGAGGCCCTGATATCCCCCAGCGGATTGATGAACCCGTCACTCCGCTACCACCTCAACGTTCGCCTCTTCGGCTCGGCCGCACGCTTTGAAGGGGGTCTAAAACGATCAATATCGAGGGACGTCCTCAGGATAAACGACGCCGTGGTGAACGACTGGATGACGGTTCTGAAGGATCGACCCGACGTGGCCATGAGGTTGCTGAAAGAATACGAGCGGTACATTCCAAGGGATGTGAGGGCGAATCGGGCCCTGAGGATGTTCAGCGACCTCGCATCCACCAGCCCCCAGGGGGAAGTTACGAGGGAGGAGTTCATGACGGCGCTGCTCGGTGCCGGGTTCAGCAGAGCCGATGCAGAAGAGATCATCGAAAGGTTCATAGCCGCGGGGTACATATACGAACCGTTCCCGGGCAGACTGAGGCTGGTGAAGTGATGCGTATGTCAAAGAGGTCCATAAGGGGGAGGGAGCAGAGGGAGAAGAGAAGGATAGCACGGGGGAGGATAGACGTACTCTTCACCCTTGCGGAGAGGGTATTCCCGTACGAGCCAGAGCTGGCCGATCGGTACGTTGAGATAGCACTCGCAGTCCAGCGCAAGGCCAAGATACGGATGCCCAGAAAGTGGAAGCACCGCTACTGCAAAAGATGTCATTCGTTTCTCGTTCCCGGCGCCACCGCAAGGGTACGGCTCAGAGGGGGACACGTAGTCACCAAGTGTCTGAGGTGCGGACACATCATGAGGTATCCCTACCTAAGGGAGCAGAAAGAGCGGAGAAAAAAGGGGACCTCCAAGAGCGTTCATTCTTCCCCATGAACTATCGCAACCGCCCTGACGGGGCTGCCCGAACCGCCTTCTATCTTCAGCGGAAATCCTATGAAGGTGAACTCCAGCCCGATCAACAGGTCCAGGTTCACCAGATTCTCAAAGATGGGGACCTCATTCCCAAGGAAGATTCTGTGAACTATCTCGTCCCCGATGCTCATCCCGTCGGTTCCAACGGCCCTCACACCTTCATCCACTAGAAACTGGGCAACTTCGGGGGATAGGCCCCTACCCCCGGTTAAAAGAAGAACTATCCTGCCCCCAACATCGACCTCCGGAAGCTCCTCCAGCAGAACCTCCCCCTCTCTCCCACGGAGATCAACGACGATTCCCTCCCCCATGAAGGACTCCAAGGGCATCTCGTCCACCGTTTTTCCTTCCGGGAGAAAATGGGCTGGGGCATCGACGTGTGTCCCTGAGTGCTCACCCATTTTCAGAACGTTCATGTAGTATCCGTCCCTGTCCATGACGGCCCAGAGTCTGATGCTTATCTCCGGGTCACCTGGATACCTTGGGGTGTCTTCTCCAATGGGGAGGGAGAGGTCAATTATCATGGAACCACCAGCGGAATTATGCAAAAGAGAATAAAAACCTTCGCTCAATCAACACGAAGACAGGGCATAATGACCATATCAAAACCTACCGCTTGCCATTTGGAAAACTTCAACGGTCCGCCCCTGAAACGGAACATCTTTTAAGCGACAACCCACTAATTCCCACGGTGATTCGATGGACTGCACGAGGGATTACTGCGTTAAAGACATCAATCTTGCTCCGGAAGGCGAGAGGAAAATAGACTGGGTCTCCAGGTTTATGCCGGTTCTCCAGACGATAAGGAAGGACTTCGAGGAGAATAAACCCTTCAAAGGGGTCAGAATCGCGACGACGCTGCACCTTGAGATGAAGACGGCTTTCCTGCTTCTCACCCTTAAGGCTGCCGGTGCGGAGGTTTCGGCAGCGGCGAGCAACCCGCTCTCGACACAGGATGATGTGGTGGCCGCTCTGGCAAAGGCGGGGGTCAAGGTCTACGCGATCCGCGGGGAGGACAGGGAGCAGTACTATGAGAACATGCACCGCGCTCTGGACATAAGGCCCAACATCATAATAGACGACGGCGCCGACATGATAAGTACTGTCCACCGCGAAAGGCAGGAGTTAATAGACGAGATATGGGGTGCGAGCGAGGAGACGACGACCGGGGTGATAAGGCTCCGTGCCATGGAGAAGGACGGCGTGCTGAGGTTCCCCATCATAGCGGTGAACGACAGCTATACGAAATACCTCTTCGACAACCGCTACGGAACCGGCCAGTCAACGTGGGACGGCATAATAAGGACCACCAACCTGCTCGTCGCCGGAAAGAACGTCGTCGTTGTCGGCTACGGCTGGTGCGGCAGGGGAATAGCGATGCGCGCTCGGGGCCTCGGCGCCACGGTTACAGTCGTCGAGGTTGACCCGATTAGGGCCTTGGAGGCGAGGATGGACGGTTTCCTTGTCATGGACATGAAGGAGGCCGCTAAGATAGGCGACATCTTCGTCACCTCGACCGGCGATATCAACTGCATACGGCGGGAGCACTTCGAGGTCATGAAGGACGGCGTCATAATGGCCAACGCCGGCCACTTCGACGTGGAGATAAGCAAACCGGACATTGAGAGCCTGGCGGTCGAGATAAGCGAGCCGAGGCCGAACATAACCGAGTACAGGATGGCGGACGGAAGGAGGCTCTACCTTCTCGCTGAAGGCAGGCTGGTCAACTTAGCGGCTGCCGACGGCCACCCGGCGGAGATAATGGACATGAGCTTCGCTCTGCAGGCGAAGGCGGCCGAATACATACTGAACAACCACGAGAGGCTTGAGCCGAGGGTCTACGTGCTCCCGAGGGAGATAGACGAGATGGTGGCGAGGATAAAGCTCGCCTCGATGGGGATAAAAATCGAGGAGCTCACCGAGGAGCAGAGGAAATACCTGGAGAGCTGGGAGCACGGAACCTGAGTCCATTTTTTTCTTTTCGGGTGGTGGCCATGAACCCCGAACCCTTCAAACTCGTACCCATTGGCCATGTGAGGAAGGAACCCGAGACCCACATCGAAATCCTGCCAGAGTTCCGGGAGGCAACCGAAGGCCTCAGGGAAGGCGACTGGGTTAAGCTCGTCCTCTGGTTCCACGAGAGCGACACGCCGGCGAGGAGAAAAGTCCTCAGGGTGCACCCCTACGGGAACCCGAAGAATCCGCTCACGGGGGTCTTCGCGACACGCTCGCCATACAGGCCGAACCCTGTGGCACTCTACACGGTCAGAATCCACCGCATCGAGGAGGGCAGGCTCTACATAGACGAGATCGACGCCCTCGACGGGACGCCGGTCGTTGACATCAAGATTTTCGTCGAGCGCTACGACTGCCCCAAGGAGGTGCCGATAGAGGAGAGGGAGGCGGAGATACGGGCTGGGAGAATGATCGGTGAGGTGAATTTAATTCCGCGTAAGGAGGAGCACCTGGACGAGCTTGAGGAGGTTCCGCCCGAGGAGTACGACGCGCTGATACTTGAGATAGGCCCGAAGACGACGATGCTGACTGCCAAAGAACTCGTCGAGCTCATCGATGCCCTCCAGGAAGTCTACGAGAGCCTGCCGGTGGAGATAAGGGACAAGCTCAGAAAACACGAAGGGCGCTCGCCGTGAAGCCCACGTAGATCTTTTTCCCTTCTCCATTCCGAGTTCAGGAATAGAGGAAGGGGTTACGAATGGGACGGGGCCCAGGTCCCCGGGGGAACGGCGGGCCCTAATGAGCGGGCCAAGCTCCCCAATGGCCTCAACCGTTGCCTTGAACTCGTTCCTGGCGGACGTTCTGACGGGTTCTGACGACAGGATGATGCCCCCGAAGGAGTGCGTCACGTGCAGAGCTGGAGCACGAACCTGAGCTCAGATCGGGTTAGTGCCCTCATCGGAGTACACCACGAAGCTCTTTCCGTTTTCTTTACCTTCGTAGACCCTCTTGAGGCTCTTCTTGATATCCCCGCATACCAGCACGACCCTCTCGGGGTTTCCCCTCTGCGGGTAACTCAGAATCACCTCACGCTCCTGGGGGATACCGGTCCCCCTCAGAACCAGGCTGGGCACCTCACCCTCGATGACCTCGTACTCAAAACGAGGCCCCACTGTAAGACGAGTCTTGACAACGGCGATTCTCTCGCCCCCTCCCGGTGAATACACACCCAGGGCAATGAAAAAGCCCAGCACGACAACAAGGAGGGGTATCAGGTAGTACGGCGCCGGGACCTTGTGGAGCAGCACATTCCAGTTGTCAAAGAGAAATGCGTATACGACAAGGCTCAGCAAGGCCGCAAGTCCGAATCCCATGGAGACGGATAGAAGATGGTGATACGTGGATGAGGCGATGTCGTCCGGTGCGACGCCCCAATCGGAGAGGGTGTTTACCCTGTCCCAGAGACGATCGACGTACATCCCGAAGAGCAGCATGATTATATAGCCGTGGACGTACCCCCATGAGACTCCCGTGCTCACGAAACCCGACAGCTTTGGAAAGAAGGAGGTTAGTACACCGGCCGTGCTGAAGAGAAGGGGAACCATATAGACCAGCATCAAAGCCGAGACAACCCTACTCACCCGGTACCTGAAGAGCAAGGCGAAAGAAACCAGTCCCAACAGGACAATTAGAACCCCCCGAACCGTCAGCTGGCCCGGGATACCGAGTGTGGAGATCGCGGTCTCAACACCCTTTATGGAGAGCAGCGCATCGGCCGTCATCGGAATAAGGGGGGCGACCAGGAAGAACTTAAGCCCCAGGAGAACACTTTTCACGTGCACCATTTACCTCACCGTCATGATGGTTTTAGCCAGCACCGAGCTCACGCTCCCCTCCGAGGGATCCCAGTGAATAACCCTGGCCAGGGGGGAGAGCCTGACGGACAGTGCCCGTTTCTCAAGCTCAATGAGGGACACCGCACCGTCCTCAAAAACCGAGTAGGGTGATACATCAATGACGACGGCAGGGAGGCGTTTTCTGTAGGTGGAGATCACCGCGGTGAGGGAACCGGCGACGTCAGGGAAACCCTCCTCTATCAGGTTGGTCACGTATACGAGCAACGGGGTGTACTGGGCCACTATACGCTTTGTCTTTTCAACGGCGCTCCTGAAGCCCTCGGTGCTCCCCTCGATATGCTGGACCTCGGTCAGGGTGCGGAGTATGGAGTGAAACTGCTCGGATCCCGTGGACGGCATGAGAAGCTTACCGCTGCCGACGAGGTATAGCCCAACGTTGTAGCCGTGCTTCAGGAAGTAGTAGGAGAGGGAGGCCACCAGGCTGGCGGAGTACTCAAGGGGAGTCCCCAGGGTGCTTCCCACACCCATTCTCTCGGTGACATCGACGAGAAAGAAGACGGTCTTCTTGCCCTCACGCTCGTACTCGTTCACCCTGGCCTCACCCAGCCGGGCGGTGGCCTTCCAGTTTATGAACTTCAGGGGGTCACCCGGAAGGTACTCCCGAATCTCCTTAAAATCCGTTGAAAGTGCACCACGGACGGACTGGGCCGTTATGGGAACGGCGAGTTTCGACCTTCTTCTGGGAGCGCGAAGGTGCCGGGAGAGCACGAACTCCGGCATCACCGCCACGTCCTTCTCTCCCGTGAACACGGCGTACGTGGACTCCCTGACACCCAGAACGTGCTCACCGTAGACCTCCGTGGGTGGGAGGGTGTAGCGGCCCCTCCTCGGGAGCACGATGACGTACTCGTACTCAACCTCAAGCCTCCTGAGTCCCTTGAAGAAGGTCCTCACGTTGCTGCCCCCAACCAGGGACGCCTCCGGAGGAAGGGGATCCCTGATGACGACCCACCCCACACCCCTCTCCACAGATAGATTGACCCTGACCCTGATCTCCTCACCCACACGGTAAACCCTGCGGTCCGTGTCCTTTCTCACTCCGATGCCGCGCGGGCTTTCGATGACGAACCCAACAGCCAGCAGGGAGATCGGGAACAGTGCGTAGTAGGCAAAGTGTGGGCTGCCCACTAAGGCCGCTATGAATACGAACCAGAGTGACGTTGAGACGAGTTCCTTTACGGCGCTCATCACTCCTCACGCATCTCTCCTTTGGGAACGGGGGTTTTGTTCAGGGCCTCCCGGATCACATCCTCCCCGCGTACGCCCTCGAAGGCATGTTCGGGCTTTAGAACGACCCTGTGGGCGAGGGCATCGAGGGCGTACTCCTTAACGTCATCGGGTATGACGAAATCCCTTCCGGAGAGGGCGGCGTTTGCCTTCGATATCTTTAGGAGGGTGAGGGCGCCCCTCGGACTCGGTCCCGCCTCCACCCTCTCATCGCCCCTGGCGTTCCTCACGAGCTCGGCTATGTAGCGGATCACGTCGGGGTGTATGTAAACGGAGTGCTCAACGAAGGCCTGCATCTCCAGAAAGGTTTCCCTGTCCGTCACAGGCTCCATGTCCGTTGTCGGGTCGTCCTTCGCCCACCTAAGCCTCGCCTCCAGTATGGCAACCTCATCCTCGAGGGTTCCAGGGTAACCAACGCTCATCTTCAGCGCAAACCTGTCAAGCTGGGCCTCAGGGAGGGGGTAAGTGCCCTCGAACTCAAGGGGGTTCTGGGTGGCTATCACAAAGAACGGCTCATCGAGCTTAAGGGTGTCCCCCTCCACGGTGACCTGTCTCTCCTCCATGGCCTCGAGGAGGGCGGACTGAGTCTTGGGGGGTGCGCGGTTTATCTCATCGGCCAGCAGCACGTTGGTAAAAATCGGGCCCTTAACCAGCTCAAACGCCCCTGTGTTCTGGCGCCAAACTTTGGTTCCAATTATGTCCGCGGGCAGCAGGTCGGGCGTGAACTGTATCCTCCGGTACTCCAGCCCAAGGGCCTTTCCAAACGCCTTCGCCAGAAGGGTTTTCCCAAGGCCAGGATGGTCTTCAAAGAGCACGTTTCCGTTGACGAGTGCCGCTGCAAGGGTCTTCCTCACGACATCGCGGTTTCCTATGTACACCTCGGATATCGAATCAAGCACCTCCTTCGAGATGGCATACAATCTTTCAACGTTCATTTGTCCTACCTCCAGACCTGAGTTCTTTAAAGATGCTTTCAACAATCTTCCTCCGCCTCTCGGCGTCCTTCCTCGCGTATTTCCTAACGAGCCACGGTGGGGTAAACGGGGTGATCCTCGTATCCTCGTAATCGACCACCGGACGAAGGAGCTCCTCCATCTCAGAACGGGATATAACGGAGGAACCATAGAATGCTATGAAAGAAACCAGGGGGGCCTTTCGTTTGTTGAGCACAAAATCTTCCACGGCTTTTTTTGCGGTTCTGAACTCCGCATCCTCCAGGAACGCCACTTCAGCCTCATGCCTCCTCCACTCACCCACAAGGTACGCACCGAAATTCCTGGTCGAGAAGTGGGAGTTTATCATCACCGTTGCCAGAAAGAGGGAAGCGACGACAACCCCCCACTGTACAAGAACCGCGTATCTGGGAAATCTGCCGGATAGATATGGACTAATGGCAGCGTAACCGAACACTATAACAAGAAGAATGACGAGACCAAGCAGATGACGTTCAATGAAGACGCCGCCGAACCGTTTCTCCACGAACGCGAGGATGTAGAGGGCCGCTATTCCAACCCCAAGGTACAGAAATGAACCTCCAAGTCCTCCAAGGCGGGGGATGAAGTATGGAGCCGTTACGGCGATTCCAGCACCAACACCCCTAACCAGCAGGTCGGGTCCCTCCCCCAGGCTCCCAGCGAGGGAGGCGATTGAGACCCCAACGACGAAGACCGCGAGGGCGGTGGTGAGGTTGTAGTTCATGCCGGAGAGGAGGGGGAGGTAGTAAACGGCAACCGCGATTCCTAGACCTTTAACGGCCCCCGAGAGGGACCCAAATCCCGCCATCGAGAACAGCCTGGCTATCAAGAGGGCGCTCAGAAACACCTCCGCGGAAAACAGGTACGGACCCAGATACGGTCTTAGAGGGCGGTAGGTAAACGCAGCGTACACGATAACCATGAGCACGGGATAGTAAGCGATGACCGTGTCAATCTTCTTCATCCTTGATCACCCCCAATGTGGAAAGCGCGAGGAGGAACTCCCTGAAGTCATCATCGGAGAGTTCCATCGTCCCATACTTGGCCTTTTCAAACAGTACCGTGACTTCATGAAGGGCATCCTCCGGAAACCTGCCGCTGAGCGCGGCGGCTATCTCCTCGGGGGTTGCTTCCTCCGTTCTCACCCCAAGTTTTCGGGCCGCGGGCAGGAAGCTCTCTTCGTAGAGCACTACCACGGCATCTTTGGGAGGCAGAACGTGTACGATAACCTTCCGGGAACCCGCCCTCAGTTCATGGTCACCCTGGGGCAGCTTTAGCCGGAACTCTTTTCCTCGACCAAATAACTTACCGTCGAGGAACAGCTTCACGGGCTTCTCAAACCTCAGGGCGATCTCCTCGCCGGGCAGGTACACGGTTCTCCCCAGATCCAGGGTTTCAAAGCGCGTTGAAGTACCCCAGCGTGAGGTCCCTCTGGGGGAACCCAGCCGGAAGCCTGAGGAGTAGAGGTGAACGAACAGGAGCAACGGCAGGAGGATAAGAAGATACCTCAGAAAATCGAGGTTTAGACCGGAGCTTCCGGCCGTTATCGACCTTCCACCGACCATCAGCTTCAGGGAGTTTGGATCGATGTGAATGCCCCGGGGCAACTTCAGCACGGCCCTGCCCGCATCGTCCGTCTTCACGAGGTACCTTGTACCGTTGAGGTCCAGAGAAACGATTTCGTTCTTAACTGGGTTTCCATCATTGTCCGTAAGCTGGACGGTGAGCAGAGTGCGGTTTGATGAGTTTTCCACGTTGATCAAAGGTGTTATCACCTTCCCGCGGTACGGGTCAACCCAGAGGCTCGCCACGGGGGTTCCATTGATGGTGAAGGTGGCGTTGTACGCCCCCAGCTCTGGGTCAAGCGGAAGGGAAGTGCTGAAGCGGCCGCTACGGAAGGGTACCGTCTTGACGCCCACGGGGGTGTCCAGTTTCAGGCTGCCGTTTTTCATCCCATCCACCCTCCCAGAGATCCGCAGTTCACCATTCCTCTCCACAGTCGATACGTTCACCCCCACGGCGGTGAAGGTTAGATTCGCCCGCGAGGGAAGGTGCATCTTTGAACCCGGATATGAAACGCTTAATCTATGCGTCCCGGGCGAAACAGAAACGTTTACAGAGAAATAACCCAGAGGGGACGTGTTAACGGTTCCAAGGGGATGGCCGTCCAGGGTGAGGCTGACGTTTCCGGTAACCCCGGCACCGAGGTCGTCCACAACCGTGCCCTCGAGGGTTATGTTACCGGCTGGAACCACCGACGGAACGACCAGTCTTATCCCGGTTTTGGCGGACACCGTTATCCCCCTTACGTCGACTGCGGGCTTATAATTGATGGAAACAACCCGTGTAATCAGGTAGTATCTCCCAACGGGGAGCTCCCGGGGAAGGTGGCAGGTGAGGTTGAAGCCACCGTTTATCACGGTTCCGTTGCCGATCACAACGCCGGATGAAGTTAAGTTCCTGGTCAGGGTCACGTAAACCCTTCCGTAGGTGAGGTTTCCCCCCTCCGAAACGGCACTTCCCACAACGTGTATCAAACCACCGCGGACGATGTGCCCGTCCGGGTTAAAGGCCTCGGGGACGAAGCTATAGACGCTGATAGTGCCCACTACGTGTGCCCAGAACAGCAAAACACTCTCCTCCCCGTAGGAAGTTGTAGCGATGACCCTGATGGGGTAAAATGAGGGGGTGACCGTTTTTGGCACGTAAAATGTACGCATCGCACTGAAGGAGGGGAACCTCGACGTGACGACGAGTCTGGAGAAAAGAGGGGAAACCACACGGACATCTGGGGAGAGGATGTAGGAACCGGTCAAACTCCCGTTAACATCAACCTCAATATTGTCGCCGGGGAGCCCCGTCACCACCGGCCTATCGGTGTCCAGGTAGAACCTTCCGCCGGTAACGTGTATGGAGAGGGGGTAAACCTCGCTGGACCATCCGAGCTCCACGATGGGATAGTAGTAGTTCCCTGGGTGAGCGAACCTCAGGGTTGCGTTGTGTGTGGGGGTGCCGTTAACGATTAACCATCTGTCGTCGGGGAGGGACACGTGGACCGGTTGCCCGGGATGGACGGATATCTCCGTAGGCTCTTGGGATCGGTTGCCGCCCGTGTTCTCCTTCGGGGGACGGTTCCAGTGGCTTCTCCCCGTCACGGCCGAGGTTGCATCGAAAGGTATCCACCCAGCCCCTTTGAAGTAAACCTCCGCCCAATACGCCCTCTGCGAGTCAGTGACCTGCTGAGCAAAGGGGACTGGCATTATCTTGTACCCTGAGACCAGTCTCGCCGATAGACCGTTCAGTCTGGCCAGAATCACAAAGGCACCGTTGAACGCCTTTGAATCCCCAATTGTTGAATGGAAGAGGAACCATTCGATGGGATCCTCACCAGCGGGCGGCCCGGGGGCGACAACCGAGTACCTGTAGTTGCTCAGGAGGTACGACTGTATGGCAACCGCCTTCTGGTAGTCGCCCTTCAGGCCGCGGGTTATGTTGCGGGCCAGCTCCCTGAGCTTGGGACTGGCGTTAACGGCCGAGTACTCACCGAGCGGCGTTGAGTTAAGGGACTCCAAGATCCTAGGCGGAATCGTGAAGTGAAGGGCGGTGAACGTGTAAGATTTGACGGGGTTCACCGCCCTGAAAAGGCCAACTCCGGGGGAGTACTCGTACGGAACTGAGAGGTTAACGGTGTAAAGTGAAACCGGCAACCGAGTAAGGGGGGTGCTTGAAAGAACCGTTATCCTGTCCTTGAGGACGGTTTGAGCGAGCGTTATATGGGGGACTTCGGGCTTCCCCGTGGTGTAGCTGGTATCCTCCTCCACCCACCTGCCATCCACGTACCTCGAGTACACTCTAAGGCGGAGATACCTGGTATTGGCGGCGCCGGTAACTATTAGAACCTGTTCACCGGCGGCCTCGCCGGCGCTGGACATCTCCCTGGACGGGGTGGGGGAACCGGCCGCAGGAACGGCGATCGTGGCACCGTTCGAG